>JAUYTB010000141.1 GCA_030695305.1 Bacteroidales bacterium | reverse complement strand
GCTCATATTTTGAATAATTATTCGTTTTGTCATTATCTTTTACGAGTGGTTGAATATTGAATGCTAAATAAAAAACTGCGAGGGCAGTAACAATCCATATGATACCAAAAAACTGCTGCAATGCATTTGCAATTGCTGGTTTAGTTTCAACATTTTTAATTCCATTGAATATAGATCCGAAAGCTCCGTTTTTGCCATGAAGTAATAAATCAACCAGCACTCCAACAAGATGAAAAATGACAAGTCCCAAAAATAGGTTTGCAAATACTTCATGAATTTCTTCCATAAATTCGCCTCCAGTAAAAAATGTAAATGCCTGTGATTTGGATAAATACATTAAATATCCTGACAAAGATGTTAGAATACCTAGAAAAAAAATTCCCAGCATAACCAGTGAGGCCAAAGGATTATGTCCATAAAATATTGATTTGCCTGAATGCACAGATTTTAGAAAATCAACCTGATTACTCAAACCAACAGGAAATTGACTAAAGCGCGAGAATTGAGGGCCAATAAGGCCATAAATGATTCTCATTACAAGCAGTACGCCGACCATTGAACCAAATGCGAAATGAAACTGCCGGTAATCGTCAAAGTCTTCCAAAATATAGGCTGAAGCAAAACCAATAGCAAGCAACCAGTGAAATGCCCTTGTTGGCCATGCCCAGATAAGTGTTTTTGATTTCATGAAAATTGTATTTGTTTGATTGTTAAGGTTATTATTGTGCCAATCCCAACCTTGCTTTCTATATCTACATCAATTAAAGCCAGTTTACAGGCTCTTTGAACAATAGATAATCCAAGTCCGTGACCTTTAATATTTGGATGATCAATGGCGTCGGCCCTGTAAAACGGGTTGAATATCTTTTGCAGCTCCTCACTGCGAATCCCAATTCCTTTATCCTTAATACTAATGAAAGTTTCCAGTTCCTTTTGCTTTAATATTATTTCTATTTGTTGCCCATTTTGTGAATATTTCAAAGCGTTGGTGATTAGGTTTTCAATAATCAAATCCAGTAGAAAAGGGTCAGAAACTACTTGAAAATCACTTTCAGGCTCAAATATTACCGAGATATCTTTTGCCATGATTGCCTTGGAAATTCGCTGAACGACATTATCAATCAACTCAACCAAGGAAAGTTCAATTGATTGTGTCGGGTGTTGTTTGCTATCAACCCTTGCTAGCAGTAGCAATTGATCAACCATCTTTGACATGCGGTCAATTTCAATGATTCCTTCATTTATTTTAGCAATGTACACATCATTTTCGCGTGGTTTTCTTAAAAGAACTTCAAAAGTTCCCTTCATTACTGCAAGAGGCGTTTTGAGCTGATGGGCAGCATTTGCTGTAAATTGCTTCTCCCTCATCAAACTACTTTCAATTCTTGTTAATAAATCATTTATTGAAGAAGCCAGATGAAACAACTCATCACGGTTTACTGGCACAGGTATACGTTCATTGAGATTGTCGTGCTGAATTAACTGTGATGATTCAATGATACTTTGCACCGG
>JAUYTB010000138.1 GCA_030695305.1 Bacteroidales bacterium | reverse complement strand
TCATAAAAATAAATGTATCCTATTTTGCTGTTAGTCAATACTATTGCCTCGTTTAAAGCAAAATCTAATAACTCTTGAACAGAGTTAGTTTGATATTGCGAAATTTCCAGTAAACTCTCTAATCGTTGATTCTGAAATTCTACCTCCTCTGATTTTCTCTTAATTTGAAGTTCTGACTGTTTGGTCTCGGTGATATCTCTAAATTCTACTGTCCTTACAACTTTACCTTTGTAAGGAACATTTCTGGCTTCTAACCGTAAAGGAAATATCTCTCCATTTTTGCGTAGTCCGAGTGCCTCATAAGGTTTTTCGTAGCCTGCCAAAATATTATTTAATACTAAATCCCTTGTATCAGAGGATATCAGTAATAAACCATCCATCCCAATAAGTTCTTCGTACGAATAACCTGTGATCTCCGATAGCCCCTGATTACACTCAATAATTTTACCTTTATCGTGAATAGTAATCCCTCCAAAAGATGCGTTGTGCAATGCTTTATAACGCTCTTCGCTCTCTTTTAATGCTAATTCTGCTGCATATTTATCCGAAATGTCCGAAAAAACTAGTACTACCCCTGTAATCTCATTATTCTTGTTTTTTATTGGAGCTGCACTGTCAGAAATCTGGTATTCGTTTCCGTAGCGGGAAATCAAAACGGTGTGGTTTGCAAGGCCTACAATTTCACCTTTTTTCAGCACTTTTTTTACCGGATCAATAACTGGTTGGCGGGTTTGTGCATTTATTATTTTAAAAACTTCGGATAAGGGTTTAAACAATGCATCGGCTAGTCTCCAACCACAAAGCTGTTCGGCAATAGGGTTCATTTGAACAATCAACCCATTTATATCAGTAGAAATCACAGCATCTCCAATTGAGTTGAGAGTAATGGCTAAATTTTCATTGCTTTTAAGCAATTCCTCTTCTGACTTCTTACGCTCGGTGATGTCGCGCACTACTCCTTCGGTACCAATAATCTTTCCGTTATTATATAAATACCGAACGTTCATTGATACCCAGAAGGTAGAGTTGTCTTTTCGCTTTGCCAGAGTTATGAAATCTTTAACAACTCCTTCTTTTGCAGACAACTCCTTCAATAGACTATCCCTAACCGTGTGGTCTGCATAGAGACTAATTGCAGGCATTCCTATCATCTCTTCTGTTGATAGATAACCATACATTGAAGCTGCCGATGGACTTATTAATGTGAAATTACCCTTCAAATCTGCTTGGAAAAAAGCATCCTGAAGATTATTGAAGATGCTTTTCAACCTCTCTTCGCTCTCTTTAAGAGCCTTATTCAGCTCCGTCTGTTCCAGTTTTTGAAATGTCATCTCACTAATAAGTTGGGTCATGTTCTGCAAAAAATCCATAGCTACAAGAACTTTTTCTTTTGAAACAACAGGGACCTTTTCTAGAGCTTCCATATATCTATTTTCGTCAAACCCATACTTTGCAGCTTGATTTTTAAAGAACAGATAGTCTGGTTTTTCCAGAAAGAATTGTCCGGAAAACAGATTCGCAATATGTTGCCCATTTATTATAATAGGAACGGCAACATCAACCAACCCGTTTAAACATTTGTAAAAATGATATTTTTCCCCATCGGCTATTTTTCCTGCTAATTCCGTATCGCTTATGGTACACCTTTTTGATGTTTCCGGATTGATACGATGAAATTCGGTACAAATTTGCCTCCATCCCGATTTGGAATAAATATTTCCCTTTAGATCTAATATGGCCGTTACAAACCCTGTTGATTTGTTAAACCCCTCCAGCAGGATGTCAACTTTATCAAGGTCGATTAATCTTAGGAGATTAGTTTCCATGATTTGCCGATATTAGTTATTCAATCTTATCATCTCTCAAATATACGGTTTTTTTACATTTTTTAAGGGAGTTAATGACATGTTGGGTTTTCAAAAACAATTCTCAGTACAAGAGTTGTAAATAAAAACAATGGATAGTAGAGAAAGGTAATCGACTTAATTGTTCAACTCCTTAAAGGTTAGATAAAAGGCTAACTTATATATTTTGTGGAAATTTTTCATTCCTACTTCCGCATATCAGGCAATACTCCCTGTGAACACATAACAACTGGCCACACACATCACATTTCCAATTCACCTCTTCTTCGGCAATAAAACTCGCTAATCCAATCTCTTTGATGGTATTTAAGTTTTGGATTGGACTTTCACCATATTTTTGTTTGTACCGTTTATCTAAATCCTTAATCCTCCTACAGGGAAATTTTTTACATTCATTACACAGAATATCTTTATTTCCCTCCTTTTGAGCGCACTCTTTAATGCTGCAAACTGTGCAGTGCATTGGTTTATTGCCTGTGTTTTGGCAACCTACACATCTATTTTTCTGCCGCTGATAGCCAAGGCATAAATCGCATATAACGCCACAAGGGGCTACGCTTCTATTATCCATAATCACAGCATTTTAACTAATAATATTGCCTACAAAATCGTCTTTCTAATTTTAATTATTGAAGTTGGCACATTTGCTTCAGCAGATTTTCATACGTAGATTGATTGTTTAATTTATATGTAGTGTGGATAAACAGATGCAAAAGTCATTTTGGACACTCTTTCATTATGCTTTACACTATCTCACGGTCTAGTGGTAGCAGTACAGTAAAGATTTTTAAGTTTAACTATTCTTATTAGAGCACCAAAGTGAAGGAGTTTTTGCAATCCTTGGTTGTGTATAATTTTTATTCTACTATTAGATTTCTATTTCTTGGGAACCTAACAGTGTATTGAATTTCAAATTCCTTTGTTTGTGCCGGTTCGAGTGTAAACTCCCATTTTATTTCACCATTCTCTGGGTTATGTTTTGCACTTGAAATTTTTTGAACAATTACCTCTATTTCAGAATTTGTTGAAACAGGAACTTGTTCATATACAACCATATTAATCTTTTGCCCTTTATTATTTCTTATAATTGTTTTCCAATTTCTCACCTCTTCTTTCCTGTTGCCAATGAAACGTCTTGATGTTAGATCTTTGGTTTTCTCGCGATTAACTGATATGCTTTTATCCCTACCCAGAGATATTTGTAATGTGTCAGATGAATTTCTTACATCAAGAATAGTTTTTCCAACGTATGTCTCTTCAAAAAACACATTTGCTTCACCTTCTAACAAACTATATTTTTCCCAATCAACAATGTTTGCAATCAGGAATGCTCCTCTATCAATTTTCGGAACGCATAAGTACTCATAAAAAGCTGGAAGTTGATAAACTGCCATATCTACTGAGTAGCTTTTATTATCTGAATTCACTGTAAATGGAATGCTTATCTCAAAATCAACTGTTGTTTGATTTTCAATTTGTTCTGTTTGCAATGAACTGCTTGTCTCATTTATTCCAATATTTTTATCACTTACTGAAACTCCTGCTGCCCTGCCTTGAAGCGATTTAGACAGCCCTTCTCTACCCGAAGCAACTCCAGAGACTACAACCTCTTCAAGGGCAAGCATATCCTCTTCAAGTAAAACATTAATTGTAGCGCCTGATATTGGCAGAATTCTTTGCTTAAACCCAATAAATGAGTACGTTAAGCTTGTTGCATTTGCTGGTATCGTTAACGAATAATATCCGTTTACATCTGTTGATACGCCAATAGTCGTTCCACTTACCAATACTGATGCACCCGGAAGCGGGTCACGGTTACTTGTAAGAACGACACCGGTTACCCTATTTACCTGCCCATGATATGTTGGTGGTTGAATATTGTAATTTAAATAGTAGGGCTTTAATTCCGGTGATACCCCGGAGACATTTGGTTGTGAGGAAGAAAATTTTAGTGTCACACTCTTCCAATCCTCCTTTGTATCTTGCCTTACATTAGCTTTATAAACTAACTCAATCGGTTCATTTACATTTTTTGCTCTAATATCGTAAGAGGGAAACCAACTGGCGTTGCTAACGATATAAGTTATTTCAAAAGATGCATTTAAATCTTTTTTCGCTTCTACTTTTACCAATATTTCACCACTTGAGATTTCCTTTTTATTTGTCATTGTTCTTATTTGGTTATCAATCTCTTGCTTTTCTCTATACAACTCAAGTAATAATTTGTCTATCTCAATTTCTTTTAGGATTAAGGATGATAATTTACTACCATAAAAAGTGGATGCTTCTTTTAAAGTATTAACATTAACTTCCTGATTTCTACCTCCGATAACTCTGTTTTCTCTCAAAAAAATTAATTCTTCTTTAAGAATAGACAAATGTGCATTCTCTAGTTTTATTTTGCTTTCGATAGCACTCAGTTTTGATTCCAAATTTATAAGTTCCTGTGGTTTTACAAGTTTGTCAAGGAAGTTTTGCTGATGATTAACTGATAATACAGTAATATCTCCCGACACTTTAACCTGGATACTTTTTGCATCAATAAAGGGAGATAGATTTATGAATTTTAAAATTGTCTCACCCTTACTCAAATTAACATTTTGTTTTCTATGTATTTGCGCTCCTTCTAAGAATACTGTTACTTCTTTTGCCTCTGTTTTAATCTCTTTTTCAGTTATTACCTGAGTAAAAGCATAATTAAAAATCAATAGAGCAATCAAGGAAAAAACTATTTTCATATTCATTTGATAAATCTTAAAGGTTAATACTCAGATAATATAAAATTGAAATTTTTCAACTGTGAGTGTGCGAATTTAAATCTCCCAATAAAATTATGAAATCGATTAACAAAGTTTGAGCCGGAGATTCACTATCGGTATTTGAATTGACCACCAAAGTAATTTTTCTTGCTCTATTGTACCAAACTTGTGTATTATAACCGGGAATGGAACCGGGATGTCCAATCCATAGATCATTTTTATATCTAATAGATTCTATGCAGAAGCCATAACCATTATTAAACTTAAATCGTTCTGCTTTCATTGCCTCAGATAGTAATGCTCCATTAGCCAAAAGTGGTGCCCATTTCTTTAAATCCTCAATATTTGAAATTAACCCTCCGGCTGTATATCCCCAAGAAGGATTCCAGTTAGTGGCGTCTATTAAGCCCTCATCTTCAAAGACATATCCGTGAGAATAAGGTGTATACATATAGAATGGACCGCCAAAATAGGTATTATTGAGATTAAGTGGCTGTATCACTTTTTCTCTAATTACCTGATAGGCAGATTTCTTAGATACTTTCTCCAGTAACAATCCAAGCAGTACTGTATTTGTATTGCAATACTCATATTCGGTTCCCGGAGTAAAGTTCATTGGATGACGAAAAGCTATTGCAAGTAGAGAGTCCGGAGGAAAATATTTCTGATAGTTACCCTCACGAAAAGATTCCCAGAAACTGATATCCTCTGAATAGTTGTATAAGCCACTTGTCATATTTCCAAGCATTCTTATGGTAATCAAATTCCCGGAAGGTATATTATACTCCGGTAGGTAGTAACTAATGGATTGATCAAGGGCTATCGAACCCTCATCTGCAAGTATCAATACTGCAGTCCCTGCAAATGTTTTTGTAATACTTGCAATCCTGAACGAATTTTTCTCGTTTACTGGTTCATTAGTAGTCAAGTTTCCGATTCCTCTTTTAATAATCAAATCCGGCTCTCCATCCACCGAAATCGATGCAATTAGAGCAGGAGTGGAAGTTTCCAAAAACACCCTATCAGTAATTGCAGATAGGGCAGATATTACCTCATCTGTCAATACTTGAGGTTGGCTGGGAATACTCTCTTTGCTACAAGAGATTATTGTAACGAATAGTATGAAGAGTATCCCTAATGTCTTCATAATGGAAGTGTTATTATTCTGCTTCATATGAGACTAATTATTGGTATGTCGATTTTAGAAATAAACCTGGGAAAAAATGGAAACTGCAAGCAGCCGAATAAATCTTATTTCATTTAAAGCTACAACTTTTTTTCAAAATAATAAAGATTCGAGGGTAGCATATTCAATTCAACCGAAATCGAGAATCTTTTCTAATTAAGGTTTTATCTTCCAGATTATATATGAGAATCCCAGATAATCCGGCTATGGTGCAGTAAAAAAAATCTAAAAAGACAGATTTTTTTTAAGATAAATCATATCAACAAGTTGTATGTCTCCCTCAAAAATTGGGTGGTCATAATTGTCTGTAAAAAAATTCTTGACTCTATATGATATTTCAAATCCACAACTTTCATAAAAAGACAATATTGTGGGAGTTTCACCTGTTCCCACTAGCATTTCTTTAAAGTCACTCTTGTAATAGTTAAAAATGAAATCTATCAATGCTCTGCCGTAACCTTTTCCTTGATATTTTTCGTATGTTGCTATGTTTTTTAACTCGCAGGTTTCGCTGTTTAAAGGCACAACAACGCAAACACTTTTTAAATCA
This sequence comes from Bacteroidales bacterium, assembly GCA_030695305.1. Lineage (GTDB taxonomy): Bacteria > Bacteroidota > Bacteroidia > Bacteroidales > UBA932 > Bact-08. The sequence goes on along the minus strand of JAUYTB010000138.1, from coordinate 590 downwards.
TCGTCATATAAAGCAAACAACTCTCCACTCGGCAAATATTTGTCAATCATATTCTCCTGTTCGTCAGCCAACAACAAAAGATCAAGGAAACGTCTCTTATTTTCGAAAATTTTTTCTATTCTCACCATATCACTCATATCAACTTAATTGAGTACTTTCTAACCTGATATTCTTCATTAATAATACCGACTATCTCAGTTTTACTTGATTTTGCCTTTTTAGGTCATTATTTGAGTTTTTTTGATTAAATAAATATACACTGAATTCTATAAATTTTAGCGTATTCAATCATTTTTTGTTTGTTCGCTTAGAGTAATTCAGCTTTGCCAGAGTTTGATGTATCTGTTAGTGAATTAGATAGATATAAAACGCAGTTTTCCAAATTTGGAAAATTGACATTTGTATATGTTTGCATATTAAATAATTACATCAAACTCTGGCAAAGCCAATCTCCCCACGGGCTGAGCAATAAACCCTTAGCACAAGTAGGGAAAACTCAGCCGCCAATTATTCATTCCCCCAGCAATTCTCACAGCAGGAACGCCAATCTCCCCACGGGCTGAATAATAAACCCTTAGCACAAGTAGGGC
>JAUYTB010000134.1 GCA_030695305.1 Bacteroidales bacterium | reverse complement strand
AAGCTTGAGAAACAACAGCAATCCGATTTGATGGAAATAATTGAAGACAGACACGGAAGACGATCGACGATTATTGTAAGTCAAATACCTGTAAGAAACTGGTTTGAAATAATATCTAATGAAAATATTGCCGATGCTTTTATGGATAGACTGGTAAACACTTCCTATAGATTTGAACTAAAAGGAGAGAGTATTAGAAAAAAGTAATAATTTTGAACTGCCTAGTCAAGGAAGACGACTTATAGTGGGTGGTTATCTCCGAAAGAGCTGGGTGGTGATGCTCCGAAATATGTAAAATTGACAAACATAAAAAGAAAGTGGTTTCATATTTAGCCTCATATTATTCATTAAATGACCTTCTTGAAAAAACTCCTAATGGCAAAATAGACAAAATTATTGCAAATAATCCTCACTACGAGTTTATATTTTATTGTGACAGGGTTAAACCAGCTGATACAACCAAATTCAAAGAGCTGCTTCAAGTATATAATTGTAACTTTTCTGTAATTCTAGATTTTGAAGATTTGTTTTACAAGGAGAATACTTGTATACTAAATCCGTATGGATCCGGAAGGTTATCAAAGATTTCGTTGATTTGCGATAAAAAAAATAGGGTATTGGATTGTGCTGTAATTGGAACTTCAATGAGCTTTTTTGATAAAGTTTTTGCAAAATATAGATGACAAGTATAGTCAGCATATTGTTTCTTTCAATTGATTTTTGAAGTTGCCAGCAGTTGCGGAGTGCTTGAAGATATTTATATTAGTCTGAAAAAACCGAGATTAAATAGCTATATAGTGGCATAATTGACTTAACAAATCTGCCCAATTATCCAATCCTGCCACGATGGGGAAATTTAACCGGACAGTAGTTATACTATATGTTTTATTAAACCAACTAATATGAGAATATTAACTTTTATTACATTTATGACGTTCTTAACTGCTTGTACAAATGATAAGACGACGAATGTACCTATTATTGATGTTAACTTAGATAAATTGCATGATTATGATAATTTTTTAAGCTATATAAAAGATATTAAATTACTACTGATGCGTTAAATTTTAAAATAATTTTAGTTCATTGACATTTTGTTTTTGATTGAGTAATTCAGGTTTTGTAAGGAGTTCATCGAGGTCGAT
>JAUYTB010000128.1 GCA_030695305.1 Bacteroidales bacterium | reverse complement strand
ACAGATTTTCTAAAGGAGCGTGAGATTGGTAATTGATTGTTTTCAAGAAAAACGGATTCTGCATCGAAAGATTTAATTTTTGCAATGGCGACTAAAAAAGACCTATGGATTCTTATAAAACCGTATTCGTTTAAAAAAGCTTCCATATTTGATAAAGAATCATGGGTAACTATTGATTCGTTTGAACAAACAATTTTTACATAATCTTTAAGACTCTCAATATATTGGATTTTTGAAATCTCTATTTTATAAATTTTACGATCGGCTTTTACATTCAGGTAGCCTGCTGTTTCCCTTTTTAATTCTGTTTTAGCATTTAAGGATATATTGGATCTTTCGAAGTATTTATTAATGGCCGAAACAAACCGATCAAATGAAATAGGTTTTAATAAATAGTCTATTACATCTAAGTCAAATGCTTCGACAGCATAATTTCTGTAAGCAGTTGTAAAAATTACACTTGGTGCACTCTTAAGCATCTGTATAAATGAAATCCCGTCAATTTCAGGCATTTCGATATCAAGAAAAACAAGATCTATGTGTTTATTGCGTAAACAAGCCAAAGCCTGAAGTGCATTCTCACACTCTTCCACAAATTCAAGTTCTGGCATTTTTGATATATAAACCTTTATTGCTTCACGTGCCAAAGGCTCATCATCAATAACTATACATCTAATCATTTGCAAAGAATTTAGTTTGTTGGGATAGACAAAAATACATCAAAACGATTATTTTTTTCAGATATTTCAAGTTTGTAACTATCGTAATAAAGCAAATCCAATCGTTTCTTTACATTCAACAAACCAATACCACCGGAATCGCTTACTAAATTGTTTTGAATCTTATTATTTGAAACTTCAATATTCAACAACTGATCAGTCACATCAATGGTAATTTTTATCCAGGATTTTTCTATAGATTTCCCGACACCATGTTTAAAGGCGTTTTCAACAAAAGGAATAATTAACATAGGCGGTATCTGAATGTCTTTCGATATAAAGTTGTATGTAAAGGCAACGTTAACTCTATCTGCAAATCGAATTTTCTCCAACTCAATATAGTTCTCAATTATTTGAATTTCTGTTGATATAGCAATCATTGGGGCATCAATTCTATAAAGTATGTAATCCAGTATGTCTGATAGTTTCATCACTACATTTGCTGTTTGTTCTGATTTTTTCATTGCCAATACATAAATGCTGTTGAGCGTATTAAACAAAAAGTGTGGATTAATCTGTGTTTTGAGCATTTGCAGTTCAGCTTCAACTTTCTCTTTATGAACCTGTTGTTCACGAAAATCCTTTTCACTCCATCGTTTGTAAAATTTTATGGCAATTGCAACAAAAACAACAAAGAACATATTAAAAAAGAGCATCATAACATCAATCATTTCAGGAAATAGCC
>JAUYTB010000120.1 GCA_030695305.1 Bacteroidales bacterium | reverse complement strand
TGCCAGAGTTTGAGGTAACTAGCATATATTAAAACACATACAAATGCCAATTTTCCAAATTTGGAATACTGCGTTTTATATCTATCTCATTAACTTACAGATACATCAAACTCTGGCAAAGATCATTCTCACAGCAGGAACGCCAGTCTTCCCACGGGCTGAATAATAAACCCTTAGCACAAGTAGGGCATACTCAGCCGCAAGTAGCGAACTTGTGAGCGCATGAGGATTGGACGTTGCCCGTTGTGCTAAGGGGTTTATAAGCCCGTAACGTGTAAAAGAAGCGTTCCTGCTGTGAGAATCCACATTTGCATGCAAGGTCCACAACCCTTGCCAAGGTTAGTCCATTCTCTCGCCGTTGGTGGTGTAATACTCTACTGTTCCGTATTTTTCCAGTGTGCCTTTGATATCGGCAACTTTACCCTCTATGAATACAATACATTCATAGGGTTTTATATATTTTTGGGAGGCTCTCCTTATATCCTCTGCTGTAATGGATCTCAGTTTATCCGGATATGTTTCCAGATAATTGTCCGGCAGGTTATACTTATCCTTTACCATTCCGAACCCTGTAATAGCAGGCGAGTTGATATTTGACATAGAGAGTGAAAAATCTCCGAGAAGTCCGCTCTTTGCTCTATTCAACACCTTTTCCGAGACAAGTTCGTTGCGCATTCTCAACATTTCAAACAGAATATTCTCAAGTGCATAGGCGGTCTCTTCATTTCTAACCAGAGTTGTACTGGTGCAGTTCCCGCCAGTTATATTATTGGAAAGAAAGTTCTTTGCCCCATAGCTCAATCCTTTATCAAGACGGATATTCTGATTGAGGTTTGAGAGGTAGCCATCTCCGTAGATTTGGTTCATTACCATAAGAAGTGGCTCGTTATCTCCGTATGGGAAGGCATCTTTGAGCGGCCATTTTACCGAAATCCTGGACTGAACTGCATCCGGCTTATCCACAACATATATCCTGCGAGTTTCAGGAAAATTGTATGAGTATGTTGATCTAGACTCTTGGTTGAATTTTGAACCGCTCTTCCAGTCTTTAAGATAGCTGCTTATCAGACGATTCGCCTGGTCAACAGTAAAGTCTCCGGCGATTATACAGTAGCTGTTGTCGGGGTTCATGTATCTCTGGAAGTAAGAGAGAATTGACTCTTGTGTAATAGTGTCGTACACCTCTGCCCTCTCCTCTGTTTTTGGAGGTGAGATGCTTATGTAAAATGCAAGTGAATCCTCAAGATGTGCCATAAAATTCTTTACAGCTGCTTTTTTTGGAGCTTTTCCTGATTCTCGCACCCTTAATGCACTCTTGGTAGCACTCTCTCTTACAAACAGGCTATCAATTGCAGGTGCAGTTATGTATGAAACCATCATAGGCATAATAGTCTCAAGCTGACTCTTCATCCCGGCGCATGATACTCCGTTTACAAATCCTCCGACAGATGATGCGTAGTATTTTGTAATCTCACTGATTGTGTCCGAACTGTAGTTAAGATTCCCCCTTGAGAATATCTCTGATAGGATCTTTCTTGCCTCCGGCTCTCTCTCTTCGGGAATAAGTGGTACTCCAAAGTCTATCGAAATTCTGAATTTTGGGTATCCACTCTTCTTTATAAGAAAGACTTTCATGTTGTTATCGGCAGTAAAGGTTTGAAATTCGCCGATTTTTATTGGTTTTGGATCTGTTGGTTCCGGTTTTATGTCAGGATTAATCTGGGCTGTGAGTAAAGATACTCTTAGCAGTATAGCGATAAATAAAATTGTTCTCTTCATTTGGTTACTTTTTTGGATAGATAAGCAGAATATTACGCTCTCCCGAAACAAAATATCTCCTTGAAACCCTCTTGATATCTTCATTGGTAATGGCTTTAACAGATGGGATCAGGTTGTTTACCCTTTGTGTGGTTCCCCATTGCAGATAGCTTATTGCAAGCATATCTGCAAGGAATCCCATATCGTAGAACATATCGGTATAACCGCTCTCATATGAGTGCTTAAGCTGGGATAATCTCTTTTGATCCAATCCTTTATTGGCAAGATTGTTTAGTACGGAATCAATACTTTCAACTACACTTTCATAATTAAGCGAATCCTTAAAAGAGCTTCTGAACCACATATTTCCCGCCATCTCATATAGCTCCTTAGATGATGAAACCTTCAAAATTCCGGCTCTCTCCTTAGAGATATTACTTAATGGGTTTTCGCCTGTGAATGTAAGATGTGAATTTATGAAGTCAAGAACAACTGCATCTTTGTGAGTCTCCGGAACAGCTCTGTATGAGATTACGATATGTGGATCCTTTATCCCTCTTACAGAGTCGCGTACAATCCGGTTAACAGATCTCCCCGCTATATATGGTGGCTGGATTACCGGTTTACCTTTGGGGATTCTGTCAAAGTACGCTTTGATATATTTTTTTGCCTCAGCAATATCTACATCTCCCGTTAATACAAGACAAGCGTTATTTGGAACGTAGTATTTGCTAAAAAACTCTTTAAAATCGTCTGTAGAGGCTGCGTCAAGATGATCCATCGAACCAATAACAGGCCATCTGTAAGAGTAGTTTTCATGGTCTAGAGCCTGCATCTTCTCGGGAACTCTGCCTAAGGGGGTTAAATCATACCTCTGACGGCTCTCCTCTTTTACAACCTCCTTCTCCCTTGCGATTACCCTCTCCGACATTACCGGGTGGAGCATTCTCTCTGATTCTATCCACAAACCAAGGTTTAATTGATTGGAAGGCAATATTGTATAGTAATAGGTTCTATCTGCAGATGTATTTGCGTTACTGTATCCTCCGGCCTCTCTAAGATAATACTCCAACTCACCTTCCGGAATGTTTTTTGTTCCGTTGAATAGAAGATGTTCAAAAAGATGGGCAAATCCGGTTCTATCCGCTCTCTCGTTTTTACTGCCCACATGGTACATCACTCCAACATTGACAATTGGAGAGGTCTTATCTTGATAGATAATTACATGAAGGCCATTTTTTAGTTTGTACTCAACTGTCTTTACAGAGGGGTATGTCTCACTGCGAGCCAATAGCCCACTGAAATGAGCTATTGCAATAATTAATAGACAGACTCTTTTCATTACAATTTTTTTAGAATGGTTTCGAGATATATGTAACAGTCATATCATCAGAGACTACAATGTTGAAGTCTGCTCTGCTGTTTCTCTTCTCAAAATCCATAACTGAGGGCTGTTTTATTATCGAAATGGTTTTAACTCTTATATCAGGATTGTAAAACTTTAGATAGTAGACAATTGAATCATGAAAAGCAGAGTGGTACTCACCATTGAAATGATAAAAGTACATTCCCGGCTTCCAGTTTTTTAGAATAAAATATGCCATGGTAGCATCTTTAATTGCCTGTGCTTTAACAAGATTAGAGGGCTTGCTCCCATGCATGGCACTAGATGAGCTCCTTGTCTGCTGTTGCTGCTGCTTCTCAAAATCTTCGTCAGAAGGGAAGATTTTAGCCATATTCTTATAGGCAGGTTGCGTTAGGTCAAAATGAATCGGTAACGGAGGAAAGTAACTCTTTGCCATATCTGACAGGGAATCAAGATACTCTATCCCTTTTTGAAAGACAATTCTTGCATATCTTCTTGGAATATTTGTGCAGATAAATGGGAGATTATTTGCCTTTACATACTGAAGGATAGGTTGGTAGTCTGTAGCGAAATTTGGCCACAGTTTGCTGCTCTCTGTATATGATTTGCCATCTACAAGATTGTAAACCAGCATCTCATCCATAATCAACTGGTTATCGCTCTCCCACATCTCAGCTCCCACGATAAGCTTATCTCCTTTAATTGAGTGAAAAGATTTAAGAAGACTAAGTTCCAACCAATGGGAAATAGGGTCGTTATGAAGCTCGCCAAACAGCATTACATCTGCTTCTATTACCGAATTAACCATTTGTGAGTAGGTGACACGCTCTCCCTCGTTATTGTATATAACATATGCAGGAAAATCATTACTGTATGTATCTTTTTTGGTTTGGGCCAAAAGAGCTGTTGAGGATATTATGAGAAGAAGTGTAAGTATTTTTTTCATTTAAAGCCGTTTTAATTAAAAGTTGAAACAAAGTGATAGATATAGATTGTAGTAGTTGTCATTTAATGTAAAAGTCGAACTCTCCGGGTAATTGTTTATTGATAGTGGTTTAAGCAGATCTCCCCTTAGAGATAGATCTAGCCGGTAACCTCCTGCAATATCAAACTCAGCACTAACTTTTGCACCTGTTCTGTAGAAGTTTGAGGTAAGATATGCAAAAGCAGGTACCGCGATTTGTGTGTTGAAGAAGTTACCTGCAGCAGCCATCGGTTTATGGTTACCGGAGATATTCATCTTATATGAAAACAGCCCCCCAAAAATAAAGTTTACTTTTCTATTTTTACCCGAGGTTATATCAGCTGAAATTGTACCCTCAAGATTTGAATACTCTGATATATGACCGTAGTTATAGTCGTTCTGAATTTTATTGTCGAAGCTTAATTTTCCCGCAATACGCCTTAAGGCAGAGTTGTTCCAAATGTATGAAACATCAAGGTCTGCATTAAGGGAGAAGAACTGATAGTTTTCCTGATAGAGATTTGCACTCTCTTTATAGACAGCGCCGTCGCCATGGATGTTTCTTATGTCAAGGTTTGTAATAAGAGTCCCGGACCTTGTCTTCTCTCTGTGACGTAAAGCCAGGTCGTGTGTAAAATAGGTGTACTGCGAAATATTCTCCTTTCTGTTAAGGAGTGTAGATAATGATTTAAGAAGCCACTCTTCGCTGCCGTAGTCTACTTTATAGATGGCATCAAATGAGCTTTTTCCTGTGAGTCTCCTGTATGAAATCAACCCCCCGTAACGTGCGTCAACCATCCTCATCTGGACAGGGGAGTTATCCCATGTGCCAAGCCCCTGATTAAAAAATAGGTGGTACTTTTCCGGTTCAGTTCCGTGCTGAAACTTATTTGAAATATTTGGTTCGTTCTTTATTCTATTGAATAATAGTCCTATAGAGATAAAGCTCTTCCCTCCCATATCCATGGTAAGAGAGGGAAGAACTTGAATATTTAGTGTTGTGTTATCATTTCTGCTGTCAAAAGTACGGAAAGTCATATCTCCCAGATACTTTAAGCCCACTCCTGCACTTAATCTTTCTGTGATATGTTTTTGAGCAGCAACATTAAAATCGTATGACTGACTCTTCCATGTTCCCTCCTGTTCTATCATATAGTAGTATGGAGAGCCGTTTGCGGGCAGGTAGTAGGACATATTCCATTTCCCTGTCACTGCGTTCCCGTTTGTATATGCAACAGATCCGAAGAATCGCCAACCCTTTTCAGGTAAGCTTTTTACAGATTCTGATTTAATTTCAAGAAGATTTCTTGAGAAGAGCAATTGAGGATGAGTATAGTCTCCCTTTGAGGAGAAGAATCCTGTCGATATCAGCGCATAATCTCCCATCTTCCAGACAGAGAGAAGAGAGGGCACCCTGCCAAAAGTTAAGTGGTACTCCTCTCTTTGCAGTGTACGGTCAATAATATCTGTTACTCTTGTTGTGTCTGTATTGGCAGCAAAAGAGCTTCCAAAAGATAGAAGGGAAATAACTATAATTCCTAATTGCTTGTTGATCATAATTCTAATGTAAGAATTGGACTATTTTAAATTATAAGAGTGAGGTGTTGGAGGCGCCATAACCTCAAAATCATTGGAAGAGTTGTTTGAATCCTGAAGAACTTTTCTTCCGGAAGCTAATGTCTTGGCAACTTTTCTTCTAAGACTTTTTCCTGTGTAGTTTGCACTTCCATTCTCCTGAGCATAAGTAAATCCTGAGTCAATAACAGAAGGGAGGCGCTTAAATGGTGCAGAGCTGCTCTTAGCCAAAATATCAACTCCATCAATAATTTGGTTTACAGGAATTTTCATATAAAAAATCTCAGTTGTAGTAACTGTAGGATCTTTGATTGTCTCTGTAAATACCGGACCGGATTTAACCAGAGCGATAGAGGCATAGTCATCCATATTGAAAAACCCGTTGTTCTGAATATTTAGATAGATGCAATTCATTGTAGGGACATTAGGATTGTCAACATCAAAGAATGCACTTCCTGTTCTGCCAAGCGATTGCAGCCATGTAATAGCATATGTATCAAACTGTGCTTTTGAGTTGTCAACTGTTAGGGCGAGTGGTTTTTGCTCTTTGTAGTTAATTGCATTGATTGCAACTACTGCTCCCATTCCCGGAGCCAGAGGGTACTGAGTTCCATTTCCCGGAAACTGAAGAATCTTTGAGGCGTAAACGACAGATGTTAAAGGTAGTCCTAGTACAACATCATTGGCATTTTGACCCGCTCTAGTAGGAGATAAGTAGGCAATATACAATTTATCAAGGTACTGAGTCTCATCGGAGTTATTGAAGATCTCAATAAATTGATCTTTGAACATAATGGCATATCCGTCATTGGCAGCTCCAAGAGAGTAAACCTCCTTGATAACAAGGTCACCACCGGCTTTGCCGTCAAGAGAGAGAGTCTGCTTACTGGTCTGTAACGGCATCACAGTAATATTGGGCAAATCTGCATTTATAGTAAGTGCCTTGTTGAAACCTGTGTAATTGAACGCAACATCGGCAGTAAGCTCCTTACTTGCAGAGATATTGTATGTAGATGGGGCAATATCTTCAAATCTTGCAATCCCTGCAGGATTTGTCAGAACAGTTGTTTTTGTGTTGTCAACAGTGTTTGTGATTATAACAGGAACATTACTAACAGGCACTCCGTTGAATGCAGCTGATGTAGTTAGAGTAACCTCAATAATAGAGAGCTCCGGCGCCTTTTTTTCGCATGCAGAGATCATTATGACTGATACCAGCGCAGTAATGATTAATCGAAGATTGATCTTTTTCATGATTCTAATAATTTGTTTATAAGTTTTAATAAGTTTAATTCTCTTTAAATTAATGTTTTATATTTTAAATGAAATTCCAAAACCAAAAGAGATCTTCCCGTTTAAAGAGTATCTGCTGTTACTGTACTCGTTTGTATAATATGGATTGTACCAGAAGCAGTTGTTGGCATAGAATGTAAAACTGTGCCCCTGTTTTGTCTCTTTTCTGATATTAAGATGGAAATTGGGGTAAAAAGGGGATATTGAAGGATACACTTGAGTCGGGCTTAATCTGAGATCTTTGTACTCTTCTGAGCCTCTCTCACTCTCAGGAATATCTATCTGATTTCCCATAACATCGTAGTATGCAACAGGAAGCAGGTCGGGGTTTAGATTAACAGTTTTGTTATACAAATTTAACTCTGTAGTTAGAGTTACAATAATCCGCAGATCAGAAATCTGCTGAATTAGAGTAAGATTTGCGCTGGCAACCTCTATCGACCTTACCCAACTATTGTAGACACCATATCTGCTTTTTGAGACAGAGGTATTTGATACTCTTACAGCTGGAACATCGTCCAGCGTACGGCTGCTTACATATTGCCCTGTAAGGTTAATACCTGTATTTGTCCTCTTTATTCTAGGAGGGGCAAATGTGAGTTCAAATCCCTTTGTATCTGATCTTTGATTGTTTACATACTCACTATATGTTCTTGGCAGATAAGTAATATTTTCTGGATCCTTCTCTACAACAGGAGCTCTTCCTGCAGGCTGTGATACTATTTTATAGCCTTGATTTTCAAATACTCCTAATTTGGTTGCAGATGTTATACCCCTGGATAGCAATTTATGATAACCGGTTACTCTCACATTGAATCCCGATTTATCGAACTCAAATGCAATCTCTCTTGTCTCGCCTCTTCCCGGCTTTAGTGTACTGTTGTCTGGTCTGATAACATAAGAGGTAACAATTGCGAGCCTCTCTTCTGGCACGGGATGGTAGTAACTGAGATTGACAATGTCAAAATATACAGGCCCCGGATAGAGTGTTATCATTGATGGGGCTTTATAAGATATCCCCCATGCACCACGTATTTTAAAACTCTTTCCCAGACCTAAAGTTCCGGATAATCTGGGAGATAGTAGGTTATACCTCTCAATCATTCTGTCGTACCTAAGCCCTAACCTAAGGTTGTACATTATGCTCTCAAACTCTCTTGTTACGACTGTCTGGTGATACATAGAGAAGTTTTTTGAAGCAGGAATATCGTGAAATAGGACACCTCTGCTTCCGGGCAGACCGGCAGGGCCTACACCTCCATCATCTCCAATTCTTCCCTTGCCGTAGTTCTTGTCAAAAGTGTACTCAATACCTGTAGTGAAGGAGAGATTATTATTTGCAACAACACTATTCTGCTCTGTCTCAACTCTAAGGTATGCGTTAACAGGCATCCCCTTCATAATAGTAGTTTGCATATAGCTGAGAGGGGTGTAGGTTGTAAAGTAGGTTCCTGTTTCGGTTGGCTCTATCATGGGTCTAGGGCCATCTGTAACCTCCTGCTCCAGCTTAGTGTATTGTGAATTCAGATTGAAGCTTAAGGTGTAGTTCAGCCGGCCTAAAAGATCAAGTCTGCCATTTACTCCAAACATCACTCTACTGTTTTTTATATCTCTGTTTGAGAGAAGCACCTCTTGCGGCTCAGCTCTGCGGCCATCTCCGCTAAATCCATATGAGGCAGATAATGTATTGCTCCAGTTTCTCTCTTCATTGAAGGTAGATGTCCACCTTGCACCTATGTTGATACGGTTAAAGTAGTATTTAAGCTCTGTAGGCTCTCCTACAGAGTATGCGTAGTCTGCATCCAGATTGAGATATCCGCGTTTGTTAAGCTTAAGACCTCGTGAAACACTTGCCTGGTATGTTGTGGGGGTGCTGTTGAAGGAGACATTAAGAGGAGAGTATCCTGCTCTCCTTGTAACGATTACCGCTCCGGATGTTATGTTGCCATATCTTGCACTTGCAACACCTGTTACAACCTCTACAGACTCAATATTTGATGCTGGTATCTCCCTTAGGTCAAGACCCCTGTTGGCCACATTTGTACCACCGGAGAGACTGGACGCCGGATTCTGAACCTGGAGGTTGGCATCGTTACTTAGAGGAGTTCCATCAATAACAATTGCAGTTCCAAAGGAGTTTACTGCATTTGACTCTGTTGTCCTCAGGTTTAGTTGTGCTGTAGATGTTAATCTCTGTGGCTGAAGTTTTCCTCCGGGCAGAAGAGACATTACATCACTTAGACTTATTGCCTGAACCTGTTTTATTGCTTCGCTACCTATTGAGTAGGTGCTGGACCCCTCTTTGCTTTGAGATGTAGTAGCTGTTACAACAACCTCATTCAAACTAAGTGACATCTCTTTAAGGGTGAAGTTAACGGATTTCAACTCTCCTGTAACATTAATAACCCTCTCCTGAGTCTCATATCCTAAAAAAGCCACCTTAAGTTTATGTTCTCCCTTAGGCAGTTGAATCCGGTACTCCCCTTTGTCGTTTGAGAACGAGGAGTACTGTGTACCTTCTGTATATATCGTTGCAAAGTAGATTGCTTCACTGTTACTGCCGGAGGTAACTCTTCCGGAGACCTCATATCTCTGACCAAACATCGCGAAAGGGATAAGTGTAAACAGTATGCAGAGTAAATTCTTGCTATTCATTCTCTTATTTAAGTTGAGATTTACTCTTATGGTAATCTTGAGAAACGGTGATTTTTGAGATAAGAGTATCAAATTTGCTAATCTGCACAGAGTCACAAATTTCTCTTACATTGTTATAAAAAATTATAGCCAAATCCCGATTAAGTGATTGAGCCGAGATAAAGTCTTCATAGATCTTGCTCATTGCAACGGTATCGTTCTCTATTCCGGGAATATTCATTCTCTGCTTTACACTTCTGAGCATCAACCCCACCTCTTTTAAACTGCTGCTGTAGTTGGCAGATACAGAGTCAAAGAGGGCAATCTGACAGCTGTCTAACTGAAGATACTGAGCAAAGAAATTGTTGGTTCCTTTTACGCTTTTTTCATTCAATGCCTCTCTTTTTTTGCTCAGATAGAGATTAACTCCAATTGTGCTTACAATAGTTATGTTGAGCACAGAGAGCAGCACTACCCACAGTTTTAATCTTCTTACAAGTTTTAGATAGTCATTATTCATAGCAGCAATTATATATTAAGTAGAATATTTCCAAAACCAAAACTTAAAAATTCGACTCCAGTTGTTTGAGTCGCCTCATAAACATTAACTAGGTTTCCTATGATACATCCAATATTTATGGCTACAGTTACAGATAATCCGTAAACAAGTGCACTCTTTAAATTGAGCCACTTAGTCTCAAAATTTGCCTGATAGCTTAGCTCGGTAACGCTCTCCATAATCTTATCAACTCTGTCATAATTAATAACTCGTTGCTTCTCCTTCTCTATTGCTGCAGTGAGCTGTTTATCAAAATTGGGATTATTAAAATTCGTGTTCATTTATAATTGGTATTAATTTTATTTTAAGTTGTCGTTTGGCTCTTTGAAGCAGAGATTCAACCGCATGTACAGAGAGCGACATTATATCTGCTATCTCCTTGTTTGACAGTTCATCGAATCTACTGAGAATAAATGCTGTCTTCTGATTTTGTGGCAGATGATCTATCTCTTGGTATATAATCTCCTCTGTCTGCTTGCCGGAGAGTATTGTCTGTGGATTTTCTGCTCTGGAGCCATGTATTAACTCTGCCAAAGCATTTATCTTTTCGGTATATATTTCGGAGATTGATCTCTTTTTTCTCTTTCTTAAAAATGTATATGCTCTGTTTATCCCTATCCTGTATAGCCATGTGGAGAACTCAGATTTTCCGTTAAAGCTTCCCAGTGAGACAAATGCCTGCAAAAATGTCTCTTGAGTTACGTCCTCGGCATCCTCTATCTGGTGTACGAAACCCCTCACAAGAATAAAAATTCTCTCATGGTAACGCTCAACCAAATGCCTGTACATCTCGGTATCTCCGGAAAGGACACTCTCAATTATTCTTTTCTCGTCTCTCATTTCGCTATATCACTTAGACGCAATTCCTCAATAAATCCGTCGCCTAAAGCAAAAAATATCTCACTTTAATGTGAGATATCAATTGCTCTACCATTCAAACATAGTTCAAATGATCTGATAAAGTGAGAAAAATTTTAGATTAAAAATGGATATGTCTGGTTGACAAGTAAGATAAATTTTATGATTTTTTGTCCGGGATTGTGACGTAAAAGGTAGACCCTTTATCTTGTTCGGATTCTAGAAGGATTTTACCCCCCAAAATCTCTGTATAAGCTTTGGAGATTGAGAGGCCGAGACCTGCCCCTTCGTAACTTCTGCTCACAGATTCGCTCCCCTGGCGGAATCTCTCAAAAATAAGCTCTCTTTTCTCCGGAGGGATTCCTATTCCTGTGTCCTTAACAGAGATATCAATCCCTGTATTGGTCCTTATACACTTTACAGTTATTCTCCCCTGAGTTGTGAATTTTATTGCATTTTTTATAAGGTTGGATAAAATAATCCCAACTTTCTCCTTGTCGGTAAATATAATAGATTGATTGTCGCAGAACCCCTTCTCGAAAACAATCTCAAGACCCTTCTCTTTTGCCAGAGGATTAAAACTTTCGATTACAGGGTCAATAATTGAGATAATATTTACCTCCTCAACAACAGCTTTAATATGACCAGTCTCAAGAGATGCCAAAGTAATTATGTCGTTTATAGTACACAACATCCTTTGACCGCTCTTCTCTATTATTCTGATATACTCCTGTTGTTCATCCCCGCTAATATCCAGCTCCTGTAAAAGTGCGGTAAACCCCAGAATACCACTCATTGGGGTCCTTATTTCGTGACTCATATTGGCCAAAAAGGCAGACTTTAGTCTGTCGCTCTCCTCCGCCCTCTCTTTGGCGGTTATAAGCTCTTTTTGCTGAGAGATATAGTCAGAGACATCTCTTATCACTACTAGATGACAGCCAGTCTGATCTTTGATTTGTTGTTTAATAATTCGAAAAGTCCTAACATCACTATTATCCTCAACTTCGACTTCGCTAATGGACTCCTCATTTAACACAGCGTTAAGAAGAGATACATTGGTTGCACCAGATACTCTCGCATCAATACCTGTCATGCTCTTCCCGGAAATCCCAAGACAAATTCTTGCAGTATTATTGATATCCAGAATCCTCTTCCTATTGTCAATAGCCATGATGCCATCACTCAATGTCTCAAAAAGAGTGTCTCTGGCAATAGGGGCAAGATCCAGGAAACGGTTGTAGTAAATTGAGGATATTATCAGTATTCCGCTAAGTGTTATACTTGCAGGGGTCATATCAAACCCGGGGGAGATATTTATATCTGAAAGATATAGTATACTGGCACTCCAGGGTAAGATTGCTGCAGTAAAAATCATAACTCCCTGATATCTGAAAGATCTTTTATGTTTAATTAAAAAGCAAAATATTGATAAAGAAGAGATTATTAGAAGAAGATAGCTGTATGCAACATATCCGATCCAAAATACAACTCCATGATAGTACTCCATTAAATTGGTCTGTTGCGAGATCTTAGAGAATCCGGACCAGAAGAGATTATGGTTGCTGTTTGTTAAGATAAAGCAAAATGTAATAAAAGGGATGATAAAATAGGAGATGATGTGGTATTTTGATAAGAATTTCTCTCTGTCGGTAAATCTAAAAACAAATAACAGAAATAGAACCGGAATTGCTATTCCGCCTGCGAACTCAATTGTTGACCATAAGATTTTCTCGGAGGGGATTGCGGCTATAGATTCAAAAATAAGTGCAAAAGATCCAAACCCGGATGCTATCATTAATAATGTAATCTCCTTACCACCTTTAACTCTCCTCCTTTGCCATGCAATGACAGCCACAAAAAACGACACTAGTGCAGTTATCAGGTAAATGAGAGTATATATTGTAAAGTTTTGAATCATTCTCCTCCTGAGATGTAGTTCTGTTAAGCATTTTGGGCATCAAGTGTCAACAAATTTATTGAGAATAATAAAATCATTTGCACATGGTATGCTCATAAGATGCTCATAAGATGCTCAAAAACGAGATGCAAGTAACAGATAATTAGATAAGAACTCTCACCAGGGCAATTCCGAGCGCCATGGCAAGAACTCCAAGCACTACGCTTAATCCTGCGTAAAGAGAGAAATAGATTATATTGCTATCTCTTAAAAGGGCAAAACCCTCACCTGCAAAAGTGGAAAATGTTGTAAATCCTCCACAAAACCCAACAGTCAGGAACATTTTAAGCTCGGTATTTGTAAAGCTTGCCCTCTCTGATATTCCGTATATGATTCCCAGAAGAAGACACCCAAAAATATTAACTGCAAATGTTCCAAAAGGAAAGGAGGTGGTAAATGTCTCATGTATCGTTTTTGATACAAGATAACGAGTAACACCTCCCAGAAAACTACCGGAGCCGATTAATAATAATATTTTAATCATAGAAAAATTAAACAGCTCTAATTGAAATCTTTATAAAGAAGATATTTTTTTCTCATCTCTTTATATTCACTCAATGCAGGTTCCCAGCTCTCCCTTATCTCATCCTCTGACTTGCCGTCAATAATCTGCTTTTTCAAGTGATCTCCCCCTGCCAAAAGGTCAAAGTAAGGACGGAAAAACTCATCTTTATTGGGGTATGCATCGTAAAGTTCAATTAGCCAGCTTAGGTTTAATCTGCCACTCTCCCTAAAAATGTTTATATCATATTCACGAAGATCAATTCCGAAACACTCTTTATCCATATGAGGCGGTTTTGTGCTCATCCCCTTAATTGATACAGGGGTGAATGAGAAGGTGTATTTGTCACTAAGTTCCGGATTTCCAAGTACCTGGAACGGAAACATCGTTCCGCGACCCTGGCTGATAACAGTTCCTTCGAACAGGCATAAAGATGGATAGAGAAATATAGATTGCATAGTGTTAAGATTCGGAGATGGGTCTACCGGCATTGTATATGATTTGCCATGCTCATAATTTTCAATCTCTATAACAGTTAGATTGCATTGAACTCCGTTCTTGAGCCACTTCTCTCCGTTTATCATATTTGCGTACTCCCCAAAGGTGAGCCCGTGAACAATCGGTATTGGATGCAACCCTACAAAAGAGTGGAAAGCTGTGTCTAAAAGAACAGGGCCATCTACGTAAAAATCGTTAGGGTTGGGACGATCCAGCAGGATTAGCGGGATGGTATTCTCGGCGCATGCCTCCATAATATAATGCATTGTAGAGAGGTAGGTGTAGAACCTTACCCCAACATCCTGCATGTCAAAAATCATAATATCTACTCCTTCAAGATCTTCCGGCTGAGGTTTATAGGACTTTGAACGATATAGATCAACTACAGGAATCCCGGTCTTTACATCTAAAGAGTCGTATTGGTTACCTCCACGGAAACCGTGTTCCGGGCTGAATATCTTAACCACATTAACTCCCATGGAGATAAGTGTATCAAGAATCGGTGTACCGTTAATAACGGAGCTGTTGTTCACCGCTAATGCAACATTTTTTCCTTCTAGCAGAGGAAGGTACAGATGGGTTCTAAAGGCACCGGGAACTATCTCCGGAGTCTCTTTTTTGGTGCATCCGGTGAGAACAAAAGATGCTAAAATTACTGAAAAGAGTATTCGTACAGTTGTTTTCATAGTTGTTGTAGCTTTTTAAATTAGTATATAAAACATAGCTCAAACAAATATACACATAAATGTTTTTATGAGCTAAATGTGAATAATGCAACTTATTTTCAAAATTGTGTAACGCTTTTATGTGTATATAATTGAAAATTTGTAAGGTGATGATTTTATCACATTAATAATTTTTATTATGAACACAACAGAAGTAAAAGGGAACTGGATTGAGATGAAGGGTAAGTTGAAACAGAAATTTGCAATCTTAACTGATGACGATCTGATGTTAGCAGAGGGTAAGGAGGACGAGCTCTATGGAAGACTTCAGATTAAGTTAGGCAAATCTAAAGAGGAGCTTCATAAAATAATCTCTAATCTATAAAGGGTAAATCAAATGAAAACTTTAGGAATTATCACTGTTTTGGTGGGACTGGTATTAACGATTTTCTCTGTAGTGACTGTATTTACACGAGAAAAAGTTGTTGATATTGGCAAAGTTGAAATTACGAGAGATAAATCCCATAAGCTCAATATCTCTCCATTTATAGGAGTCGCTATTATGGGAGTTGGTGGTGTTATTCTCTTATTGTCTAAGAAAAAAGGGTAAAAGCCTAAACTATTATATGTAATTATAATTTAAGCTTTTACCCACCTCTCAAACTAGACTGAAACATCTTTTAGGAAATCCAGTACTCCGAATATCCTTAGCAGCCATATTATAACAATAATGACTACTACGATATTCAGGATTTTCTTGATTTGCCTGTCCATTGGGATGTAAGTGTTAACAAGCCATAATACAACACCTGCAACAATCAATACAATTAAAATAGTAAGTAGTGGCATAATAATTTTTTTTAGATTAATATCAATAAGTTTGGATCTATTTTAATGAAATGCCAGGCCTATCGTTGAGACTCCGCTGGTTAGGTCCAGAAATATGCCAAGCTTATTTGTAATATGATACTCTGCTCCTAAATGCAGGTCAAGGAAAAGAGGGCGTCCCATTTTATAGTTGTCTCTGTTACCTGTGAATCCACTGTTCCATTGAGTACTTCTAAGAGCAAACCCCAGTGATGCTCCAAGATAGAAATCCCATTTTGGACCGGCCATAAAGATTCTGTCAAAATAGTAACTCCCTTTTACACCTATAGGTACAACAGTTTCACGATAGTCGTTATGTCTGTGTGAGTAGAACGTAATAAACGGAGCAAGAGTAAATGAGGGGGCCACATCAAATTCGTAGTTTGCATGAATCACCGGAACCAGTGTACCCACATAACCATAATAGCCGGCGTATCCTCCAATTCCGAGTCCTAAATTTAATGTTCTGCCATATTTTTCGTAATTACCCCTTCCCTGTGCGAAGGCAGAGGTCAGGCCAATTACAAATAGCAAAAATAGTGTCAATTTAAGTTTTCTCATTTTAATTTTTTTAGTTGATAATTATAGAACCAAAGTTGGCTAAAAATCACTGGTAACTCCTTACATAACTTCTTTTAAAAGTTATATTTTTCACACATTCTTTAATAGCATCTGCTTTAAGGTGTGAATAATGCAATAGTTTTCTTGAATAGTGTAATAACTATTTTGTATTTGTTAGTCACCTTGCAGTAACAGAGATTGCAGATATAAACAGTATAAATGAGCAATTTAAAATCAACACTATTTATAAAAATGAAAAAGAGTTTAATTATTACATTAATGTTAGCGTTTTTGCTGATATCATGTTCGAAACAAGAGAGTACGGACACTTTTAATACTAAGAGTGAGCTTGCCGTAAAGGTTGGAATCTTGCCAACAAAAGCAATTATTTCCGGAACAATCTTCCCTAACGGATCAAGTATCGGAGTACAGGTACGTAAAACTGATCAGTTCAATTATCAAGCAGGTACAATGACAAACATCATGTACACTTATACTGCTGCCGGGGCAACCTGGGCAACAGCAACTCCTTTCTATCTGACAAATACACTTGGGGAGGTATATGCATATTACCCTTATGTTTCAGTAGGTGATAACCTGAGTGCATTCACTACAATACCTGTAACAATAGATGCTACCGCAACTACAGGCACCGAAACAGACTATATGTATGCTACTCCTTTAACAGGGGTAAACAGTGTTAGCAACGAAGTTGGCAAACAGAATGCTAACCTTGTAATGAACCATGCATTTACCCAAATCTCCTTCTATATTTATAAAAACAACTACTCCGGAACCGGGGTTTTAACACAATTTAAGATTGAAGATGCGGCGGCTACCACTTTTGTTAAAACAAGCAGTACCGCAATGACAATGAATATAGAAAACGGTAACCTTGTTGGAGGAGCTACTGGCATAATCACCAGGACACTTGCAACTCCGGTTACCTTAACAAGCGTAGCTCCTGATGCTGCGATACTGGTTCTTAAAACACAGGTAAATGCAACAACTATCCTTGTGCCAACTGCTTCTATGGCAATAGGAGATATTAAATTTACTTTTACGATTGATGGCGAAACATATACTGCAACAAACACTACAGCTATATCGTGGCTTAAGGGGAAGCAATATATCTATACTGCACGCTTAGACGGAACAGGACTCGTTATTCTTAGTGCAATCATAACTGATTGGGATACACAGCCGGGAGATCTAATAGATATTAAATAGCACAAAAATGAGCAGATTTTTATTGATTGCTTTCATCTTAATTCTCTTTACAGGTTGTAGAAAAAATGAGCACATAGCTGATGACAGATATGCATTACTCTCTATTGTGCCTGTTGTTAACACAGATGAAGCAACCATTGCTCATCATCAAAGCTATATTAATCTATTCAAAATTGGCATACAGGTTACAAATTCCTATGGAACAGAGTTGTATTTTCCTTACACAAAGAATCTATTATTAAGTAATAGTGATAAGTGGGTACTCTCTAAGCCTGTGTGCCTTTCTGTTATCCAGGCAAAAATTTATGCATACTACCCATATACCTCATCAGAAGAGAGTATATCGGGAATAGGAGAAACTGCGTTTGTTTTTATTAATATCCCCAAAGAGCAGGCGATGGCATCACAAACAGACTATATGTATGCATCTCAAAGCACCTATCTTCCAAATGGCAATGAGCCAATATATTATGCTAATCCAAATGTGACTCTTGAACTTAGTCATGCCCTCTCCTTAATATCATTTGTAATATTTAAAGAGGATTTTAGCGGTCCCGGGGAGCTTTCAAATATTGAGATCTCCGACAAATCAAATCTATCCGGGCTGACAATAAATGGATCGGGTGGAGAAAAACTATCTATGAGATTGGCTAATGGCAATATAATAAACGGGAGTACATCTTCAAAAATATCTGTAAACTCGGTACAAAACTCTATAACCGAAACAGTGGACCCGGGAGTTGATGAAGCACAGCTAAAAACCATGGTAAACGGATATATGTATGTTGTACCTGCTCTTTTTTTAGACAGAAGCAATGTGCAGTTTGCACTTACAATTGATAATAAAGTTTATACTATAACCCATACCGGTGAGGGAGAATTGAGATGGATAAAAGGTTATCAGTATATATATAAGTTAAGATTAACCGCCACAGCTCTCACTATTGTAGGTATAATTATTACAGATTGGGATGTTAACTACTCAGGGGAGATTATTCTAAGATAGATACCCCAAAAAAGATAAATATGAATAGATACTTATATATACTATACTTTGCAGCCCTCTTCTTTACCTCCTGTGTTAGAGAAGATATACCGGGTGATGCGGTACAACAGGAGGGTGAGCTCATTAATATAAGTGGTGCATATACCTCCCCACAGACCAAGACAACCCTCAATGGGTTGGTAACAAGTTGGGAAAGTACAGATAAAGTAGGCATATATTGTGCTCAGGCAAAGAATCCGGGAGGAGTTGTCGGAGTTAAAAATGCAGAGTTTACCGCAATTACACAAACGGTTAGCACCTTTTTTGACGGAACAATATTCTGGGGAGCAGGGGTTCACCAGTTTTATTCATATTACCCTTACAATGCAGCAAACTCTTCTAAGGAGGCCACAGAGATACCTATAACTCTTCCATCTATTCAATCTCAGGCCGGAAGCACATACTCTCATATTGGAGATATAGATTTTCTGGTATCAACACCAAAGAGTTTTAATCCTCTGACGCAGGGGGCTGCAACTCCGGTAGATCTTGTTTATAACCATGTTTTTTCCATGATTGAGTTTAAAGTGTTAATTCCTCAGGGGACTACCAAATTCAATAAAATTGAGATTACCACCTCTGCTGCTGCAAACCTCTCCTTAACCTCGGGAATCATAGATTTAACTCAGGTTAAACCGGAGGGAGATGCCGTTTATGCAGTTACCGGAGCAACAGGTTTAGGTAGTTCTACTCTCAATATTACAGGAGATTGCATCATTACCAACGATCCGGCAACATCTGCAGGGGCTATGCTTATGGTTATTCCGGGAAATCATACCGGAGGTGCTTTTACTGTTAATGCCTATACAGATCTTGGTGTAACTACTGTAATACGTGATGGTATTAATATAAAAAGGAATAATAAATATAATCTGACAATTATTATTCCATTTATCGATCTTAAGAGCGCTAAAAGATTCGGGATTCTCTCCGGAGTAGGAGTAAGCAGCTCAGGAGCAAGTATCATATACGATATGGATGTTGGTATAAGCCCCGGCTTACTTGCTTCTATTACAGGATTTCCACCGGCAACTGTTGTGAATGGTGCAATCTACGCTCCTGATGATATTACCCCCGGAACCGAAGCTATGTTGACGCAGGCAAAAGCAGACCTCACAAGTGCCTATCTGGCTGCAGAGGCTGCAATCAGCCCTATACCCGTTATTGTGGCAGGTGATATTGGCGGAACAACCCTTACACCCGGAATTTACAAATCATCATCTACCCTTTTGGTCCAATCCGGCAATCTTACTCTTGATGCTCAGGGAAATACAAATGCCTTCTGGGTTTTTCAAGTTGCAGATGAATTGACCACAATAGGCGGGGCAGGCGGAAATATTCTGCTAATTAACGGAGCAAAAGCAGAGAATATATTTTGGCAGATAGGAATCTCTGCAACCATAGGTGATAACACTTCATTCAAAGGTAATATACTTGCTCTTACATCAATAACATTGAATGCGGGAGCAACAGTTGAGGGCAGAGTCCTTGCAAGGAATGGTGCAGTAGTTCTAACGGATACAAATATAATTACTAAGCCTTAGTAGCAACTAAATTACAGCTGTTTGTGAAATCACAATCTGATAGAAAAAGAGAACACAGAACCTTTTCCCTCCTCACTCATTACCTTTATCCATCCGCCTGATTTCTCAACAAACATCTTGCATAGTATTAAACCAAGGCCGGTGCCCTCTTCGTTGGCAGTGCCTAAAGTAGAGTTGTTATTATCGATCTGAAAAATGTTATCAATACGTTGGGAAGGGATTCCCACACCATTATCGCTTATATTAACGATTATTTCCGCCTCCTCTTTTTGTGCCGAAACTGAGATTTCACCTCCCGGAGCGGTGAATTTTACCGCATTGGAAATCAGATTCCGCATAACTGTTGCGATCATATGCTTATCAGCCACAACCTCTAAGTCTTGATTAAGGACTCTTTTTATTATTATGTTTTTTGGTAAAGCAATCTGATCGAACATTAGAGCGGTCTCCTCTATAAGATTGGTCAGGTTTAATTTTTCCGGGTTATACTCTATCTTACCGGTTTGCGAACGCGCCCATTCAAGCAGATTGGTCAATAACTCCATTGCCTGCTTTGAGGATTGTTTTATAAATCCTGCATATTGCTCAATACTTTCATAATCTTTATCTATTATTTGATTGTATAGTAACTCGCTGAAACCTATTATACTAGTGAAAGGACTCCGTAGGTCGTGGGCAATAATAGAGAAGAATTTATCTTTAGTAGCGTTGAGCTCCTCTAGTTTTTGATTGGTAATTCTAAGCTGGTCAAGAGCATGTTTCAGGTTAAGGTGGTTTTGTACTCTCACTTTAACTTCGACGGAGTTGAATGGCTTTGTAATATAGTCAACAGCCCCACAGCGAAAACCATTAACAACATCATCAATATCGTTTTTTGCACTTAGAAAAATCACCGGAATGTGACTGATTCGTTCGATTGACTTAATCCTTCGACACACTTCAAAACCATCAATTTCCGGCATCATAATATCTAAAAGTATAAGGTCGGGAGTGTTGTTTTCAAGAATTTTAAGGGCATTGGCTCCGCTGTTTGCTATACTTAGCGAATAGTCACGACCTAACACGCTGGCAATCACTTTGAGGTTGTTGGGTTGGTCGTCAACGACCAGAATTACATCTTTCTCCATTTTGTTCTCTACTTGGTTCATCCGGATTGGGTTAAACGTTAAATATGGAATTAATTGAATTTAAACATTTTTGGATTCTTGCAATATCAAATGATTCTATAGACTCTTTGAGCTCATTTGTTTTGCTTAATAATTGCCCCACGTTATGTTGTACGGCAAAGTCAGAGAGGTTACCGGCAAGTGCTTCCAGGTTATCAACTATCATACTGCTTGCCTGATTCTCAATCTCTGGGTAGAATCTATCCAGAAAGATCTTTTTTACATCTGCCTTAATTTCTAAATTATTGACGCTTTCGTCCATATTTGATTCAATATGAGTTAACTCTGCATCTTTTTCGCTGCTTTCGAAAGGTAAGAATTTTATGATTTCGTTTATCAGAGATCTCTTTTGAATCGGTTTTCGCAGATAACCGTCAAACAGTGCATTTAACCTGTCAATGTCACTTTTCATAGTCGATGCAGTTAATGCAACTATAGGCACATGAGCTGTCTCTTCTCTATTTTTTATGATCTCGGTGGCTTCATAGCCGGTCATTCCAGGCATCCTGATATCCATAAAAACCAGATCGAAATCGTATGCATTACAAAGCTCTACAGCCATCTCTCCATTTTCGGCCTCAAAAAGTTGTAGGTTGTAATCTTCCAGATATGCAAGGACCAAATTACGATTATACGGCACATCGTCAACCACTAGTATTTTTGACCCTTTGAAAATAAGATCGTCATTATCCCAGGTATAAAAATTGTCATTCTCGATAATTTCGTCACTATATTTAATGTCATAAAATCTGGCGTAGAATCGACTATACTCTCCTTTTTGACTCTCAATACCAATCTCTCCGTTCATCAGTTCGCACAGCCGTTTGGTAATTGTGAGCCCCAGGCCTGTACCTCCATATTGTCGCGAATCCTGCCCCGATTGCTGTGTAAATGATTCGAAAATCCGTTGTTGGTCTTTCGCCTCAACTCCTATACCTGTATCATATACAGATATCTCAAAATCAATAACTCCGTTTTTGTCACTTAGCAATTTTATTGTGATCTTAACATAACCCTCATGTGTAAATTTAATAGCATTGCCTGCAAGATTAAGAAGTATTTGCCTCAATCTTATTTCGTCAATTATCACAGTTTGTGGAAAGTTATCATCGACTTCAACTATAAACCCGAGACTCTTCTCTTTTGCTTTCTCGGTAAATAGCTGTTTTATTTCATTAGCTATTACCCGCAGATCGGCAGGTTCGGGTGAGATCTCCATATGTCCGGCTTCTATCTTTGACAGGTCCAGAATATCGTTTATTAGCAGGAGCAAAGTCTTACCGCTGTCGAGGATTGTTTTTAGGAAGCTTTTGTGTTTTGGGTTATCTGTTGTATTAAGCAACACTTCGCTAAACCCGAGGATGGAGTTCATCGGTGTGCGGATTTCATGGCTCATATTTGCCAGAAACTCAGATTTTGAACGATTTGCAGCTTCTGCCTGATCTTTGGCTCTAACAAGCTGTTTTTCTGTGTTCACTTTGGTAAATGCATCTGCTACAGTATTTGCAAGTACATTAAGAAAGCCGATCTGATTTTCGTCCCACTCTTTTTTATCCCTGACGGCATCAAAACCTAAAAATCCGATTGTTTTGTTATTGGCTATAATAGGGACGCAAACCAATGACTTTATATCCTGCTCTCTAAGTAACTCTTTTTCTACTGAGGCCTCTTTTGGCATTTCATCAACATCAGGTATGTGTATGATAACTTGGGCCTCTCCTTGTTTTTTCCACCATGGGACAGAATCAAGTAATAAATTCTTAAGAAGGTTGTTTTGTGGAGTTATGTCGCTGTTGCACCACTCATGTGTATTGCTTAGAGAGAGGTTATCGTCAGATATGAGTAAAATGTAGCTTCTGTCCACATCAAAAAAATGACCTGCCAGATTGAGCATACGGTCGATTTTAAAGTCAATATTACCGATATCGGCACTCACAAAATCAGAAGAGATATCAGTAATAAGTTTTTGATAATTAACTTGATGGGCAATCATGTTGTGTGAGTTTTTTCTATTGCCTACATTTACAATCATCTGTGCAAATACTAAAAGCAGATCGGTCTCTTTTTCTGAATAGTTGTGATGCGACCTAACAGAATCAAACCCGATAAACCCAATACACACTTCGCCATCCATCATCGGAACAGTTAGAAGGCTTTTAACATCTTGAGGTTCGAGAATCTCTCTTACTCCGTCACTCTTATCCAGTGCTAAAACATCGGGTATAGACAATGGCTCTCCTCTCTGATGTTTTTCTACCCACCATGGGATTATATTAGTTGGAACTCCCTGTAAATTATCAATTTGAGGTGAAACACCCTGGTTGCACCACTCATATTTATTGTTGCACTCACCCCTTTTCCAGTCGTATTCAAAAATATAACCCCGGTCGGCGTTAACAAATTGGCTCAATTCGGCGAGAGACTGGTTAATTCCTGCTTCGATGTCAGAGACTTTAAGATTAATGTATTTTGAAGCCATATTCATAATAATCTCCTGAAGTTCTGATAGTTTAGCCAGCTCTTCTTCGAAAAACTTTCTTTCGGAGATATCTATAAAACTCTCAAGTAACAGCTCTTTGCCTTTTATCTCAATTAATTTTACCGTTTTAAGAATAGGAATTTTTGTACCGTCATAGCGACAAAGAATACGGTCAGAATTATCAACTACCTGATTTTTATCGCATACAGGGCAGTTGTTCTCCATAGTTGGACAGACAAATGAGTGACATCGCTTCCCGGTGATATTCTCTGCCGAGGTTCCAATCATATTTGCAGCAAAAGTGTTTACACTTTCTATGACCCTTGTTGTAGGATTAATCAGCATTATACCAACAGAGATATTTTCTAGCAGTATTCGTTTTGACTCCTCCTCTTTTATTAGTGCAACTCTTGAAGCATCAGCATCTTCGAGCATACTTAGCATCTGCCTTTTTGTAGTTTCCGACTCTTTTAGCCTTTCGTTTTGAATGCGTCTTTCATTCTCTCTTAACTCAATAATGTCGTTTCTTACCAACTCAAGCGATTCTGTAAGATATGCAAGGGGATTTTCAGGAGATACTATTGTCTCCTTGTTATCTCCCTCTTCGTCTAACTGCAAAACAGAAAATGCATAACTTAACTCCTCAAGGTCCTTTGCAGTGACATAGAGCCCCTTCTCTTTTTCATCTCCTGTACTCTTGTATGGGTTATCCATCTTTCCCTCCAGAATCTGCCGGGCAGCCTCTATTGCTCCGGCATAGTTGTCTGCTATGGCTATTCTAAACTGAGGATTGAAATAGCGCATTCCCTGATTAATAAATGGTTTGAGCCATGTTGGCCCGTTTAGTAGAACTAGACCCATCAAGGTTTGCTGGTTGTCGTAAAAATAACGAATTTCCCTTTTCATCACACTAAATGGAACCCTCCCTTTTGTTGCACCAAGATTACGGATTTGCACATAAGGAGTCTTTACCTCTGCATCTGAACAAAAACTCTCTACTACAGTATTAAATCTGTCAAGATCGTGGTTTTTAAGGTTAGAGTTGGGCTCAGAGACCATATAAACAATAGAATTTCCAATCTTTTGCAGCGAGAAATAGTTATCTCCTTTTATGTGAATCGTGTTATATTGCGGCAATGTAGTGGTTGGTAATCCGCTTACCGGACAAGTTTTGTTATTGCTCTCCTGCATATTATTGTTGACTATTTTATTCATTCCTGACTCTCTACACTTTTATATTTTATCTCTTGGTTAAGTAGCAGAGATAATCTGTTTACCTCTTTTTTTAACTCAATTATTCGCTCTTCCCTGCCTTGCATAAGACGGTTCATACTGACTGTCTCCTGGTACAGGGTAGCAAGTTTCTCCTCACTTAGCTTACGGTCGGTAATATTTGTGAAAAAACAGAGATTTGCGGGGTTTCCTTCCCAGTTAATTATCTGGGCTTTAATATTAACCCATTTAACAGAACCATCGTCTGCAATGACTCGAAAATCATAATCTGCCTCTGTTTTTTGTCCCTGCATACGTTTGGTATATCGTTCAAGAACCATTTTTTTATCATCGGGATGTATCAGCGTAATAAACGGTTCGGTTAGTAGTTTTTTGGAAGTGTGCCCGGTAATGTGTGAAAGCGCCGGATTGGCGAACTCAATTTTATCACCTCGTATAATGGCTATACCACCGGCGGCACCTTCGAACAGATACTCATATTTTTGTTCGTTATGTTGCATTATAATAGTTCTCTCACGCAGAATAACCAGTACATAGGTCATTATAAGAACCATCAGAATCAATCCGGCAGGGAGAGCACTCCTGGTAGCCACACTCCATCTCCAGGAATTAGCGTCATAATCTATTCCAAGCACAGCCATTACTTCACCGGAATGGGGATCAATAATTGGAGTTAAAGCAGAGATCCAGGTTCCCCAACTGTCGGTTATGGGCCCTTCTGCAAGAGAGATTTGTGTGTCGAATACTTCAATAAGTCCCGGCGATACATCGTCAAATATTTGTCCTGCAGGTGATTCGTTCTCTGAGCCGGCCGGTTCACTATCTGCAAAGAAGAAAAAAGTACCGTCATCTCTTTGTCCCATAAGATATACAAAGCGACACTTTGGGTTAGCTGAGCGTACATTTGCAAGCATCTCTTTACGACGTAGATAATCGGATGAGCTGAGGTCAGCCTCGGTACCGGTCAGAGTCTTGATACGTTCTATGTTTATTGCAGCAGCTATCTGTTTTGTGCTGACAACTAATTTGTTGCGCATATCCCTGTCTATAAGTGAAGCAAACCACCAGACAGTTAGCACACCCAGGGTAAGTATCGTCCCCAGTAAATATGGCTTTAAACGCATTTGAGTTTGGATAATATATATGAATTATTGTTTTTCATAATCTAACAGGTTGTTATATAGGTTACATCTTAGTTATATACTACAAAGATATATACTTCCTAATTGTAATGTTAATTTCAACTAAGGTAAAATAAATTTTATTGATAATATATAGGTT
Organism: Bacteroidales bacterium; assembly: GCA_030695305.1. Lineage (GTDB taxonomy): Bacteria > Bacteroidota > Bacteroidia > Bacteroidales > UBA932 > Bact-08. The sequence continues at coordinate 1,379 of JAUYTB010000120.1, read as the reverse complement.
TATGACTATATTTTAAAGAGGATTCCCCCGACAGATATATCGAGTTTAACAATCAATAGGTTTTCCGAAAGAGGAGTGATAACTCTATGGATGCATATCTCTCTTAATGATTGCACTACAAGTAAAGTACTTCCCTATAGTGAGTCTTGCGAGCAGGTAGCTGATTGCTGACTCTGCACCCTGATTGAGGTTTACATGAGTCTCTTCAATTCCGTCATAACACCCTCCGGTGCACGGGTTGTAGACAATCTGGTTTAAACGGTTCTCTCCAAGAAACCAGCTAAAGGCGATAGTAATCTTTTTTAAACACTTTTCGTCTTTAAATAGGTCATAGAATGTACTTAGAGCCATTATTGTGTAGGCAACATCAATAGGCTGCTCTCCGTAATCTCCGGGAACTTCCCCCTTTTTTAGCCAGCCTCTATTTGATATTACTACTATTCTGTTTTTCTTAAATGTTTTAGAGAGAAGAAATTTCAAGGATTTAACAGATACAGTTTTATAGATCTCCTCTTCTGTTGCAAGCCATGCATATAACATACTTTCCGGAAGCGAGCTATTGGCGTATGTGAGATAGTCTTCGAACCAGGTCCAATCATCAGAAGATTCATGCTTAAACATCTCCAGAAGTCTGTCTGCAAATACTTGCAGAAGTTTTATATTCGCCTTTATATGTGAGTGCATATTGTAAAAGTAGAGCCCCTTTATAATAAATGCCATTGCTCTGCTGGAGTAGATCTCTTTTGTGTTAGGGATAGCTCGCTTTATTATTTTTATAGCCTTTGATACCAATTTTTCCGGAAGGATAGAGCTTTGGGATATAAAGTATCCTAATGCCCAAATAGCTCTTCCATTTGCATCATCAAGGTTAATTTTGTTTTGTTCTGTAAAGTTCCCCTCCTTATCTACATAATTCAGAAATGTTCCGTCTGGTTGTTGGCAGAAGTCGATGAAATTGAGATAAGTTTTTATAAGATGCAGATCTTCCGGGTCTGAAGTAAGTTTATAATGCATACAAACGGCTATAAGGGCTCTTGCATTGTCGTCAAGAGTGTAACCGGAGTCAATATCAGGTTGATTTATTTTGGCAAATTGGATGATCCCTTTTTCTGTTGTCATCTCCTTAATATGGCTCAGGTTTATTGCCGGAAGATTATATCGTAGAGGAATTTCATCCTGAATAATTTTTTTGAATAGCCCTGCATGGGCAATTGCTGAATTCTCCCATGATGTTGAGATGATTTTTTCAAGAGCATTCGAACTCATTCTCAATCTTAGAGGCTCATCACTTAACAGATGTATTACGCCGGCTGCCAACTGTGAAGAGCTCCCAAAATCAATAATTATTCCGGTATCCTTATTCATCACTTCGATTGCAT
>JAUYTB010000111.1 GCA_030695305.1 Bacteroidales bacterium | reverse complement strand
AAAGGTAAGAGTGACCTAACGTAAATCGGATCAGGCCCGCTTTACAGGTATAGACGACGGAAATGAGGAGACGGTTATAGATCTCACCATTAGACCCGGAATGATGAACGGAATGTTTGGTAATCTTACGGCAGGATATGGTACTGAGGAGAGATTCCAGGCAGCAGGTATGATGGGAAACTTTACTAAAACGAGTCAGCTGAGTATCTTATTTAATGGTAATAACACAAATAACCGTGCTTTTACAGACCTTGCAGGTGGAATGATGAGGGGTATGAGAGGCGGCGGTGGCGGCGGAGGATCTATCAATGTTGGAGGTACCCGAATTAACTTTGGAGGAACCGGTATAACAACATCATGGATGGGTGGAGTAAATGCCAATAAAGAGTATAACGATGGTAAGCTTAAGATTGGAGGGAACTACTTCTACGGCAGTACCGATAATGTATCTGAGGGGACAAGGGTAAGACAAAATTTCCTTCCGGATAGCAGTAGCTTCTTTAACAGAAACTCCTCTTTTTCGCAGAATATTTCGGATAACCATCGTGTTGCTTTTGAGCTAGAGTGGGCACCTTCCGAAAAGACCTCGTTTATTTTCCGTCCAAACATAAGTATTGGATATGGCTCTTTTAATGACTCAACCCAATTCTCTACCGATGCTCTTCGTGGAGCTCAGGAGTCAAAGGTCAATGATGGATATAACCGCTCATACGGAGATAATAACTCTCAGACAATTGGCGGAGAGTTGCTCTTTCGTCAACGTCTTGGCAAGCCGGGAAGAACATTCTCTGTAAATGTAAACTACTCCTATTCGAATAATGAAATTGATGGGTATAACCGCTCTGAGACAAATATTTACACAGGTAACCCCTCAACAACCCAAATTGACCAGAACTATAATCAGATTAGTAAATCGTCCTCAATAGGTGCAAGGGCATCTTATACAGAGCCACTTGGAAAGAATTTCTTTATGGAGCTTGCATACAGATACAACTATAGAGTAAGCAATTCAGAAAAGAGCACTTTTGATAAGGATATAAATGGATTTTATTCTATAAAGGACGAACTCTACTCCAACCGCTTTGAGAATACATTTATCACCCAACAGGCAGAGGTTAATCTAAGGAAAAACGAGGAGAAGTACAGCTATGTAATAGGATTTAATGCTCAGCCCTCTTTTACCGAGAGCATCGGAGGGACAAGAGATATCTCCAGAAGTGTTGTGAATTTCTCACCATCTGCACAGTATGAGTACAAGATAAGTGATATGAGTAATCTGAGAATCCGCTACAGGGGTAATACCAACCAACCATCAATAAATCAGCTTCAGCCGGTACTGGATAACTCTAACCCACTCTTTATCCCAGAAGGTAATCCGGACCTTCTTCCGGAGTTCAACAGCAGATTGTCACTTGAGTACGGGAACACAAAGAGGGAGACCTTCCGTTCTGTAAGAGTTTGGCTAGAAGGTAACTACACTGCAGATAAAATTGTTAATAAGACATGGTACGAAGAGGGTGGTATTCAAAAGAGTATGCCTGTTAATGAGAATGGAGTTTACTCTATATCAAACAGTATGATGTACAACACACCAATTAAAAATACAAAACTATACTTTACAAACAATACCAGACTCTCTCTTAACAGAGGTATTAACTACTCCAATGCTCTTAGAAACAAGACTACAAGTCTCTCTTTAAGGGAGGCGATGAGAGTTACCTATAGAGGGGAGAAGGTTGAGGTCGGTGTAGGAGCAAGGGCATCATACTCCTATGCCTGGTATACCATTGAGCAGAATATCAAGCCCGGCACATGGTCTAACTCTCTAAGCGCAAATCTAAACTGGACTCTTGCTAACGGATTTAACATGGTTAGTGATGTTGACTACAATTTCTATATCGGTTTTGAAGAGGGGATGAATGAACCATCTGTAGTGTGGAATGCAGAGGTCTCTAAGTTGGTGCTTAAGAATTTGGGAACTATAAGACTAAAGGTCTTTGATATCTTAAATCAGTCAAGAAATATGTGGAGAACTACCACAGATAACTATATAGAAGATGTTCAGAATAATACTCTTCAGCAGTACTTTATGCTAAGCTTTACAATAAGGTTTGGTACATTCCAGTCCGGAAGTATGGGTGGATCGGGACATAGAGGCGGCTACTCAGGGGGTGGAATGAGGAGATTTTAAAGAACAAGAGACTTGATGTCGAGAAAAAATCAAAAAAAGCAGTCCTTCGACTGCTTTTTTTTATGGGTGTAGATCAAGCCCTGTTGGGCCAAGCTGGGAATCTAAATTGGCTTACCCTCCTCTGCCTGTTTGATCATCGTCTCATTTGCTGTGATATAAACCTCCACCCTGCGGTTCATTGCCCTACCGCTAACAGTAGTGTTATCGCCCACGGGAAGGTCCCAGGCTTTCCCCTCTGTGTCTAAACGTTTCATTTCTACACCGTTTGAGTTGAGAAACCCGGCAACAGCAACAGCTCTCTGAAGAGAGAGTTTCACGTTGAAGTCTCTTGAGCCGGTATTATCTGTATGCCCATATATTGTTATATCAGTCTCTGTTGTGCTTCTTAGAGATTCGGCAAATTTCAAAAGTGCATATTTTGATGTAGCATTCAAC
>JAUYTB010000110.1 GCA_030695305.1 Bacteroidales bacterium | reverse complement strand
GAATCAATGAGAAGAAAAGAGAAAAAAAATTAATACTTTTATGACAAGTTTACAGCTCTTTCTTGGCGGCTCATTTGTGAGTGATACAGTGGCCTATTTGCTGTGATATATTCAGTTAGGTGTTTCGGGAATGCAGGATATAATATTAGGTCATGAATCACTGGCATAACCTTACTAGGCTTTAATCAAGAGATTGTATACAATAAGGCAGATGGTATATTGAATATAATTTATTAAATTTACCAAAAAAAGTGACCAACACCCTTGATACAACAAAGAGTATGATTTATTCATATGACTCATATGGGAGGAAGCTTCGCCAAGTAACAAGCAACTGTGGATCCATCACTTTAACAGAGGACAATGCAAACAATATGATATACAAGAATGTATCTCTTTCAAAAGTGCTTATCCCCGGAGGCTATATAGATATTTCCATCAGCCAGACAAGCTACCACTTTTTTGCCCTTGACCATTTGGGCAACGTAAGGCAGGTCTTGGGTATCAACGGCCAGCAGGAAGAGCAAAACGACTACTATCCGTTTGGGCTTAGGCAAAAAAGGAGCAGCTATCAGCTAAGTGACAACAAATACAAGTACAACGGCAAAGAGCAGGAAGAGCTCGGATCCCTAACAACCCTCGACTACGGCACAAGAATGTATGATCCTGCTTTAGCACGCTGGCACGTGGTGGATCCGTTGGCGGAGAAGTATCCAAACATTGCGCCATATACTTATGTGGCAAATAATCCATTGCGATATATTGACCCAGATGGAAGAAAAATTGTTGATGCAACTGGAAAACCTATTACATATACAACCCAATCTGGTTGGTCATCAAATGTTACACCAGATGTAAGGCGGATTGGCACGGCTATGATGTTAACCCCTAAAGGAGCTGAGATGTTTAATAAGATGTTGAGTTCAACCCACAATATTTCAATAACTATTGACCCAGGAGAAGGAGATGGCACTAGAAATGGGTATGTATCAACAAAAAAATCAGGCGATGAGATAGGTAGTGCAGATATTCTGATATATAAGGGAATGGCAGTAAAGACCATAAACGAATTAAAGACAGTTAAAGAAGCTTTAGAAAAAGGAGCAAAACTGACTAGAACTCTCAATGCCGAGACACAAGCCTTACTTGATAATGTGCCTAAAAATGCGGATGAGTTTATGGCAAATGTAGCAGCCCATGAAGCAGAGCACGCAACAAATAAACCTGCTAATGCACATTTTGAACCAAGTTTATTAAAAAGAGAAGAAATTGCAAATAAAACACAAATTGAAGTAATAATTCAGACCGCTATATACCGGTTAGAGAAAACCAAGTCATTATTTACTCTCTTAACTCCATAATCCAACAAAATAATATTAATTACTTATGAATAAAGTTTTTATATTAATTACGCTTTTCCTTAATAATTCTTTTGCGAAAGGACAAGTTTTCCCCGATAGTTTGTATTTGCATTTATATAATTATCAAATAATTAAGGGTGAATTAAAATCAGATTTAAACCTTAAAAAATTAAGTACGATTTTTAATATTGAAGATTTAATTGATAACACTAATAATAAAGATTTTAGCATTTATAAATTTTACCATTTAGAGTATGAAGAACCGTTAACATCTTTCCTTATTGTTGAGCAAAGCAGTGTTGAAATATACGATCTTTTAAGTTATAATACACTAATTGAAAAAATACTAGACGCTTCAATTAATGATAAATTCAAAGGACTTTGGATAAAAGAGATTCTTAGGAATCTTCGTAGTTTTTATGAAGTTGTCGATATGACAAAACTAATAATGCAAAAAGATTATGGCAAGTATCATTACTATATTCCTATATCCAATATTAAGAATGCTGAAGGCATTATAAAGTAATATAATTGGATTAATTGGTAATTTTCAAGCCATTTTCTATGAAAGGAATCTTCACTGCCATCAGCTACACCTATCTTGGGTCCAAGGTGTACTCCCACTCGGAGAGCGACCACACTCTGGTGAGTACTTTATTCGTACAAGGACATATAGAGTATTCAACAGGGATCTATACCCCATTCTACAACACTGCAGACCATGTTTTGGGCATCAACGGCAAGCAGGAAGAGCTCGGATCCCTAACAACCCTCGACTACGGCGCAAGGATGTATGACCCGGCTATTGGAAGATGGGGAGTGGTGGATCCATTGGCGGACGATTTTCCATCCTGGACACCATACAATTACTGCCATAATAATCCAATAGTTTTGATTGACCCCGATGGACGTTCAGCAGACTGGTATCAATCCGAAAGTCGGGCATTGTTATGGAAAGATGAAAACAAACAACAAATTACCGTAAATGGAGAACAGTTTAAAAACGTTGGTACATCTGCTTCTATTGGTACTGGCGATGGGAACTATATAAATTACTATCAAAACGTACCTGTTTCCATTTCAAATGCCCCAGTAAATGCACAGGAAACTGTCTTAAACAATGATGGTTTGAAGGGCCAACTTTTGAGCAGAAATAGCCCTTTGTCTGAGAAATCTCAGATAGGGCTAATGACAGCAAGCATACACAAAGGCCAACAAGACTTTATACACCATTCTGTCACAAAAGCTACTGTTAATACACTTCTTTTTGTTGCTACTGGCGGGATTGAAGGTGTAACCGCTTTAGGAGGAGCAGCAGTTCGTTCAATCGGAAATATAAAAGTTCCTATTTATCGTGTTTTTGGTGGTGAAGCTCGTGCAATTGGAAACTATTGGTCTTCAATTAATCCAAAGTTATATGGCTCTCAATACCGAAACCTCGCTGGATTACCAAACTCTAATACTGGTGCTTTTACTTTAAAGGCAACAACTCCTTTGAGAAATATTAACCCGAGTACTATCAAGCCAGCCGCTCCATTAGATGGGAACTTTGGTCGGCTTGTTCCTGAGTTAAAAGTGTTTGATAAAGGTAGCGTTGTGGTTAAGGATTTTTGGGTAAATTTTTAAATCTAACAAACTATGCTAAACCTTACATCAACAGAATACGAAAGACTAACAGGGCCAATTGCTTGCGAAATAGTAAGTAATATGCATGTGAATAAACGCCAGGTTCTTGTGGTAAAAACTGAACCCCCTTTAGCCGGAATTGACTATGGCAGAGGTTTTCGGGCAATAAATTATTTACTCCTTATAGCTAAATACAAGGATGCTGAAATAAAGAACCTTAATAAGTTCCCAATAGATGTGGTTGTTTTTATACCTGACAACCTTGAAGAACCATTAAAGATAGAAAGGAAATGGTCAAAAATGGAAAGTATCGGTTGGGCAGAATTAAATGAAAACCAATAGTCAATAGGATTAATAATGCTTAAAAAGAGGGCGACTGTACTTTTTAGTCACCCTCTTTTCTTTTATAGTGCAGCAATATTCTTTTGCAGATAATCTTTAAACAGCTTTTTAGAAACGAAAGTCTCAATTAGTTTGAGCAGAATGCCTTTTTCTTCTTCGTTCAGCTCGTTAATAAGCTGTAATTGTTCAAGGGCTGCTTTGTCGTTTATGGAAACCTCGTTTGGTACACCGTTTTTCTCGTCAAAGAAAATAACATCATCAACAGACATTCCGAAATTTTTAGCAATCTGGATAAGGCAATCTTTCGAAAACCAAATTTTGCCACGACAACAACGGCAACATAACAACGGATGGTATCCGTGGTATGACAATAAATCTCAACTACCACAACCTGCCAAAGAGCGTAGCCAAAGGCGACGATATGGTTGAGTATATCTATGATGCAGCAGGCAACAAGCTGGCAACCAGGATAAACTCAACTGTACAGAACTACTACACAGGAGCGGTAGTATACAAGGCAGACAAAACACCAGACTACATACTCTCCTCTACCGGCATTATAAGAAAAGAGGGAGCGAACTACATACGCCAGTATAACATAACCGACCACCTAGGAAACACAAGAGCAGTTGTAAACCAGACAGGAACCATAGAACAAAGCACAGACTACTACCCCTACGGATTATCATTCAACTATAACAACCTAAACAAAAATCGCAATCTTTAAAATGGCAAGGAGCTACAAAACCAATCCCTTGCCGGTGAGTTCTTTGGAATGTATGACTACGGGACACGGTTTTACGACCCGCAGATTGCAAGGTGGTTGAGGGTTGATCCGTTGGCAGCAAAGTACGTACCAATTAGCCCGTATGCGTATGTGGCGAATAATCCCTTAATGTTTATAGATCCAGATGGTAGAGAGCCTATTAAACCTCTCGTTGGAACAACAGCAATGTTTAGAACCTTACTTGACAATAGTCCACGCAAAGTAGGTGCTTTTACTGGAAGCCAAGCGAGTAATTATTTGAAAAGCTTGGGTAATACAGAATTTAGTTTGAAACAAATGAGACCACTACCGACAGAAACAGGCTACTTCAATCAGAAAGAAGGTAGATATATTTATACTGAAAAAGGTGGTTGGATTGACATTGCTCACTTCATGTTCTATGCGGGCAAAGCATATCAGTATAAGCTTGATGGTAAAGAAAATCCAATTGGTGAAGCTGTGAAAGATGGATATAAACAAAAGAGATGTCTGATAAGTATGCAGCTAAACACTCAGCGTACAGCTACGAGGATTTACCAAGTGAAATTTGGGGCAGAGTTTGCAGTCAAACACTTTGACCCTAATAGTAAGCAAACATTTGGTGAGCAGTTAGAGAACTATTTAAATAATGTCCTAAAAGCTACTGACCCAAAAAATGCCCCGAATTATGATAAGCTTCCAACAACAGAGTCAGATAAGCCTAGTCGTACGAATACAACAACAACTCCTGTTTATACAAAAGAGAACAAGTAATGAAGAATATGAGAAAAATAATTATATTTGGAGTAATTGTGTTTTTAGTTCTTGCTGTATCATTAGTTTTTTATTTTCGTTATGCTGAAAACAAGAAATATGAAAAACAAGGCATTGAGCTAATTACCCAAATAGAAGATTATAGACGGAAAAATAATAGGTTGCCTAATACTGTTGCTGATTTAGGAATTGTTGAGCAAATGGGCGAAGGCCCATATTATGAGAAGAAAGATAGTTTAAACTACGTTGTATTCTTTAACATAGGCTTTGATAATACTAAAACATATTATTCCGAAACGAAAGAATGGAAGAATGAACCTTAAAACAAAAACGCCAAGCTGCTGACACCTTCGGCAGGAACTAATACTTTTGGAAGAAGTGGTTTTACTATACACGGTGGCGCTGTGCCAGGTTCTGCAGGTTGCATTGATTTGACGAATAGAAACAATAGTTTTCACAGTTGGTTGAAATTACACGGCAAACCATTGAATTTAAAGGTAAAATATTAATATGAAGTATTTTAAATGGGTTTTAATCCTGATTTCAATAGGGATTTCTGTAATAGCTATTACGGAAATATTCACGTATTTTAGAAATCCTGAAAGCTATATGCTGGGGTCTGAAGCTATGATAAGCAATGGAGGGCTATACTATAAAAGCAAAGTTGTCTTTTTGTTGATTAACTCAATACAAATAGTACTTTCCATCTCGGCAATAATCTTATTTTTGAAAGCTAGAGGATTGGTAGGATTTGCAATTGCAGTATTAATTGTGATTTTACAAATTTTAATTCTTTTAATCACATAATAATCTGCAACTTAGTTTGTTTAATAAAAGTATCAAGGAGAGCGAAGACGTGTTGTTTTTCGCTCTCTTTTAGTTTTTGTATATCAAGAACACGGTTTACAATCGTTTTTTCAAGAAGCACATCGGTAGAGCCTACCAAATAATCCAAAGATACTTCCAAGGCTTCGGCCAACTGCGTGGCCATCTCAATAGATGGCTTTACTTCGTCACGGCGGCTTGCAGCTTGGCATACTAAAGGAATCAAGGCAAAACACATATTTTTGTTCTTTGATGGTGACAAACCCGAAAAGCATGGGAATAGGCTACGTGGTTACAGAGCGGAGTCGAATGTAACCCATGTAGAAACTCCCGAAGGAGAGGATATTAACATCCTGCTGCATGGTATTAACCTGGAATATTTAGCCATCAGACAAGCTACATCTCCACTACCGATGTATAACTGACCAACTACAGCTACGACAGCCGGGGTCGTCTTTTATCTTAAACTACCACTGTAAACTTCTCAGTCAGGTGGTACCGTATCCTACACCTATGACAACCTCGGGAAGCTCATATCCAAGAGCTACGGCAACGGTGTTACGGAAAGCATTACCTAGGTAACAGAATCACCTCCATTACAGGCAGTGTCAGCGCTGCATACACATATGATAGCAACGGTAACATGGCGGGTGACGGTAGGAAGAATTTGCAAATGCAATACAATCTAATTAACTTACCGTAAACTGTAAATCAGGGA
>JAUYTB010000100.1 GCA_030695305.1 Bacteroidales bacterium | reverse complement strand
AACCATGTGTGGATTTTTGACAAGCCAATCATATCCTATGCCGGCATCCCATGTAAAACATCCTAATGGCTTGTTTACTCTGAGCCATGCAAGATAATGAGGGTATTCCAATTCTTTTGACAGACCAATTACAGATTGTTCAATGCCAGCAATCTCACACACTACCTGTAAGGCTATACTGTCTTTACCACCAGACCATGCAAACCCGGCATTCTTATCTCCTACCCGGCACTTTATGTCCATCACAGCATCAGCAACAAGGCTCTCGATCTGATCTCTGGAAACAATCTTGTCAATGTTTTCCCAAAGCTTTACAAAAGCATCGTTGCTGGCGGTCTGCTTCCTTCCTGGTGATACAGTGGTTTCCATCAGAGGTGTATTGCCGTTGATAGTGTGAAAGAATTGTTTCCATTGTCATACCTCAACTGGACCCATGATAGGCTTGTAAGCTTTACCCTGACATTTGACACAAATCCGGGCTGATCACGTATTGAATAACCTGTATTGAAAATGATGTGCTTCCATGCATAGCCTGCTAGGATCTGTAGCCTATCATTTTCAAGGAATTTATCCGCTCGATAGAAGTTATCCCAAGTGAAGTCAACCATGTACTTATTGAGTTTCACTGTGCCGGAGACCGTCTCGCTAAAAGTTTCTGACTTGAGGTCATAGATTGACCTGAAAAGCAGGTAGTATTTCTGTTGATAGTTGACATTGACCCAAAGTTGCGGTATGACTGCCTCCCGGGAGAAGTTGTATTGTATTACCGGAGTGAGACTGATCCAGTCTGCAGGTTGAACCTTGTAACCAACGAAAGGTGCCGCGGCAAGATTTCCAGGGGTTGTAGTTGAGGTTGTGAAAGGCATCCAGTATCGAAACTTTGTTGGCTGTGTGATACCATCATAGACTTGCGCTGAAGCCGAAATGCCTAATATCAGCATCAGCATGATTGTGAGAATCCTTTTCATAGAGATTGATTTTGAAATTGTATGAATGATTTGAGAATTTTCTTGAGTGCGTTTTTTGCATTAAGTGCGGTTGCATATACCGTGTCTGGTTCTTGAAAAGCTTTTGATTTGGTAATTGTACTTCCATCTATTCCGAGCATTACATCTTTCTTGAGGTTGACTTTCCTGAGATGTGCCGTTTTTGTGTTGAAAGCAAAGAGAGAGTGTCCGGGATGCAGCTTGAGGCTGCCGAGAAGTTTGAACTCTTTCTGAACTTGAGCAACCAATTGTGTATCTGGTTGAACTTTTATGTTTTCAAAGTCCTTCATCTCAATTCATGTTGATTGGTGTGTCCGGTCTTTCAATGAATACTGTTTCTGCTGCAGAAAGCCATACCGGAGGTTGTGTCTGGCCACTTAAAACAGAAAGCCAAATCCTACCTGTTTTGCTCACTTTGGCAATTTCCTCTGGAGTCAATTCCCAGCACGAGATACACTGCTTTCCATCGGTATAAACCGGGAGCGGAGAACATTCTTCCTCTGATATGCCCGGGGGAGGTCCAAGCTGCTGGTTTTGCTCTTTAAACTTTACAGGCTTCATCTTTGATGGTGGTTGAAAGTAATCCAGAGGCAAGGATGGTAAACAGAGAACCGGCAACAATCAAGGTAGTATTTCCGGAGAAGTTGCCGATGGCAAAGATTGGTAGGCCTATGGTAATACTGGTAAGAAGTCCATAGAATAGTCCTCTTTCACTCATTTTGATTCCTTTGATGGCAAAGGCTGTTGGTAACATGACAGAAGCGCGGAGTGTTCCATAGATCAGGAATAAGTGAAGGATCTTCAACCCTGGGATGTTGGCAATTGTTATGGCAAGAAAGGTAACCGCAACCATGGAGAATTTAGCTACCTGAACAGGGGACCACCTCCTAAACCCTTCAACCCTTTTTACAAGATCATGTCCAGATACAGAGCTTACCGCACAAATGATACTATCAACTGTTGAGATAAGGCCTGAAAGAATCATTACCATAAACAAATACAAGAACCATTTAGGTGCAAAAGCCATCACAGCCCCTACATTGACCAGTTGGGTATCAGTGATATCTAAACCTTTTCCGGCTGCAAAAAAGCCAAAAACAGCAAGGGACAACGGTACAACAGCAAATATTGCAGCGGCCCATAGCATCGCTTTCTTCACTTGACCTTCACGTATTGACCAGACTCTTTGCCAAAACATCTGATCTCCGAAAGTACCGGATAGAAGTCCGATTGTTGTAGGAATTCCAAAAGCAAGTGTAACGGCCAATCCTTTTCCTGTGAACATTCCTTGTATGTCACCTGCTTTTCCTGCCAATCCTTCCAAGAGTGATTCATATCCTCCTCCATTCATGAACATAAAGGGCAATCCTATAAGCAAGACTATCACTATCCATAGCATCTGCCAGTAATCCGTGAGGATGCTTGCTTTGATGCCTCTTGTGTAGGTGTATGCAAGTGGAATGACTGCCAGTATAACTGTTGTAAGGGCAAATGGGAGTCCGGTTATCTTCCACATGATTGTAGCGCCGGCCAGAAGTTGCACTGCAAAGCTGAGTATCTGCAGACCGAAACTTTCAACAAGATAAAGGTTGTGTGTCCTGTTACTAAACTTTGTCCTGATGTAATCAGAGAATGTCCATCCGTGCGGATATTTGTCCCTCATCCAGGTTGCAAAGTAGGCGAAAATAACAAGCGTAAGAACATTTGGGACAACAAACCAAAAAACTCCAACCCAACCAGCAGTATAGGCTTTCTCTGAAGCAACAAACATTGCTGGTGCCCATACCCATGTAGCGGCCAGAGAGAATGCAGCCATCCACCAGGGGATGTTTCGGTTTGCAACAAGATAATTCAGTTTTGATTGATTACCCTTACGGATAAACTTTGTGATAAATGTCACTGCTATGAAGTAAAACAGCAGTAATAATGCGCCATGTGTCTGTGTCATACCTTTTTATTGTGTTAAAGGTGTAAAGGTAAAATAAAAAAAACGTGTTTATTGAACACGCCTATTTTACAAAGGAAAAACATCAATTAAGCATTGATAATCAGTGACAAATTTTCAAGAAATTAGCGTAAAAAACTGAGCAACGGAAATACACTTTCGATGATTTAAGAAAAAAAGTGATGCTGAGATAAGGTATAAATAGTAAAATAAGGGTGTAAAATGAACATCTGGAGTTATCATTTCGACTTAGGTAAGGGATTAGCAAGGGCAAAAATGATGCTTTCGGTATAAGTGAGATAACACAAAAAAAGCCCCACTGGGGAGGCGGGGCAAAAATGCAAGCAGGATATTTTGATTATTTCGTTTTACGTTTAAATAGCTTTGCGATGGATCTTACTATCCAAAGGATGGCTTCTACCGGCCACATTGCCTGCCTGGCTCGGTACTTGACGGGGTTGTAGTCAGTAAAAGAATTAGATTTATTTCTCAATCGTATTTTTCTTTAATTCTTCTGCAAGACCGGTTAGGTTTAGGGTAGGTATTATTTCGCTACCAAGTCCGGATAATGCGGTAAGACTCGTTATATATGCTCTTACATAAGGAAATAAGATGGCTGGAGCATTGATGTAAAAAAAATTACCTAAAGTAGCTTCATCATCATCAGGAAAGTGAAAAATACCAACTGCTTTTACTTCTGCAGAAAATCTATTACTCTCTGTTGTAACCTTAATATCGAGAGCGAGTTGATAAATACTTTTATCTCTAATCAAATAACCACTTGGGCTAATGTCGATGCTTGGCCTATCATCTAATTTAATTGGTTTTCTTTCAATGAGAGATCTCTCAACCAGAAAATCAACAAGCCTGAAAGAAGAAGTATTTGTTTCCATAGTTTAAGCGGCAAGGGCAAAATTAGTACACTCAATTGAAGTATCCTGATTATTCTGAAAATCATTACCGTATCGTGAATCAGCAAATTGAAAATTTGAAAACCAATCGTAAAGTGTTTCTTGGAAATCAATTACACATTCAAGTCTGGGAAAGACGGATACTTCACTAAAACTAATGAAGCTTATGTCCTCGTTTGGGTAAAATGAATAGAACTCTTCAATTATCTTCTCCTGCTCATCGACAAAGCGATCATTTTCATAGAGGCCAATCCCTTTAACAACAATAGCGTTAAAACTACCTGACTTACTCTTGTAGTAGGCAAAAAGGGCATTTTCGAAGGCCTCGCTTAGCTCTTGAATGCTTTTATGAAAGAAATCGTTCATTATCTGTAAACTTTTTTAAGTGATTCTATTAATTCCTTAAGATACTTCTCCGCACTTTGAGCAGCGTTAGAATCGAGTAATTCATCTTCATAATCAGCGCTTTCGCGAAGAGCTTTAAGGTTGTTAAAATTATTATTAAAAGATGTTTGTTCAAATCTATCGTATTTGTATACTGACTTAATCCGTTGCCTAAGTTGATCCCTTATCACTTTGTGACTTGTCGGTTTATGATCATCCACGGTTTGAGAAGTGATTAATTCGTTTATGCTTTTTCCATCCCAGTGAACTATGAAGTGAGTTGCCAAAAGAATCAAGCTGTAGTAATAATTATGCATACAAGCGTTATATTGACCACTCTCTCGAACGAAAGTTGCAGCAACTTCATACTCTTTTGATTTTTTTAAGTATGCACTCATTATTCCCAGAAAATTTATTGTAGATAGAAGAAGCCTAACAGTATTGTCAATAGATTTTTTGTGATTCTGCCGCAAAAGTAGCAGGTTTTTGCTGTAATTGCAATTTTTTTATGTTTATTTTGCAATTTTTACAACTAAACTGTATGCAAACTTTTCCTAAAAAATGGATGTTCAGATAATTCTTTTGCATTTTCTTGTTTTCCTATCCGGATATACTTGAAGAATGAATCTTCTGTCTGGTGTCCGGTACAGAGCATAATCTTTGCAGTGGGAATACCGGCCAAATACATGTTAGTCGCAAAGGATCTTCGGGCTGTATGGGTGCAAACCAGATTGTACTTCTTTACCCTTCTCCGGATACGGTCATTTCCTCGCATACTTTCAATCAGTATTTCAGTGTTTATTCCTGCTTTTTTTGCGATGTTTTTAATTACCTTGTTAAAGTTTTGCTGACTTAGCTCAAGTTTTGGAATGCTGCCATTATTCCGGCTTATGATCTCTTTCACCATCCAGTGTACTGGTAAAACTACTTTAGCACCTGTCTTTTGTGTTTTGACATTTATGGTATCTGATTGGATATTTGCAGTGTTGATCTTTGAATAATCGGAAAACCTGAGTCCCGTGCAGCAACCAACTACAAATATATCACGGATTGTAGAAGTGTTGTCTTTAAGTTTCAGTTTATGTATTCGTTCTATTTCCTCTGTAGTCAGATAAATTGAAACTGGATCATCCTTTTTAAAGCTATACTCCGAAAAGGATTTATCGCAAACATACCCTTGTCTCATGCAATAGTTCATAATTACGATGAGGTATCCTTTATTAGCCTCTAGTGTTGAGGGTCGATGGTTAAACTTTTCTTTGAGGAAAATAACTATGTCATCAAATCGATCATAGGTAACACTGTCAGTAAACAACTCTATCTGCCTGTGCTTTTCGTATTGAGAAAGCTTTGCAGCCAGATTCCAGTATTTACGTTTGTAGGCTCTTGCTCTACGACTTTCATTTGCATAAGTGTTGATACACTTGATTAGGTTTCCCCTTTTCTTTTCCGGGGCTTTAAAAAAATTGAATAATTTTGTCATTGCTTTAATTATTTATTGATTGAGCCACCCCGCTTATTACCTTGACCAGAGGGAGCGGGGTGTTTTGTTTTAAGTTTTCTCTTTCAGTTTTTTGATTTCTTTTGTTAGTTCTGCTCTTTGACGAATTAAGTCCAGACATTCTTCATCCTTCTTTTCCCACAATCTGATCATGTTCAGTGTGTGGTAAGCCATCTTTAGTTTTAAGCCGTTGCCGAGCCAGAGACCCATTAAAAACCAGATTATGTACCAGATCATATTTTCATATCTATCTGAATGTTAAATTTCTACTCTTTATCATGTGAATATACATCGTGTTAGCGTTCATTTGCCATCGCTCCCTTTATGTTTAACTTTTCTACTATATTTATACGGGCTGCACATATAGCAACTGCACGGCTTTCCTTGTGCCTTGTAGCAATAGTGTTCTTCGGATTTTAGCCCTAATGCCTTACATCGCTTCTCATGTTTAAGCCGTGCTATTTCTTCTCTTCGTGCTTTGTCCATCGCTCAAAAAAGAACCGCCAATATTAAATATTGATTGAACTAATTACTGCCATTAATTTTTCATACGACTTATCACGCAAATTATGATAAGTACCTAAATTTTCTTTATTTACCTTCATTGTGTTTGTCAATGCATTTATCATTTCAGCTTTAGCCAAAATACTGCCGTTAATACTAAATAAACCCAATACCTCAATTTGTGCTAATTCAGGGCTTTTTTCTCCTTTT
>JAUYTB010000095.1 GCA_030695305.1 Bacteroidales bacterium | reverse complement strand
GCACAACGGGCAACGTCCATCCTCATCCGCTCACAAGTTCGCTTCTTGCGGCTGAGTTTGCCCTACTTGTGCTAAGGGTTTATTGTTCAGCCCGTGGGGAGATTGACGTTCCTGCAATGAGAATTGCTGGATAAAAGAATTCATGGCGGCTGAGTTTGCCCTACTTGTGCTAAGGGTTTATTTACAGCCCGTGGGAAGATTGGCGTTCCTGCTGTGAGATTTGCTGGAGAAAAGAATGGAGAATGGTCTTTGCCATAGTTTAAGGTAACTAAATAATATACAAACACATACAAATGCCAATTTTCCAATTTTGGAAAACGGAGTTTTTTATCTATCTAATTAATATATAGATACATCAAACTCTGGCAAAGTCTTTAAGATCCACAACCCTTGCCAAGGTCTTTTTTTTTAACTTTGTAGATATGATATAATTTAATAGTATGAGAGGTATAATAATTTTAACGGTTGTTTTTTTTATCTCAATTTCATGTTCAAACATTGAAAACGGTTACATTATTAAGGGTGTTATTGATGGTAGTGAAGAGGTTCTCAATGGTGGGAAAATTTATATTCTTAAACACTCGCAAAGTAAGATCTATTTGGATTCTGCGATTATGAAGAGCGGAAAATTCGTTTTTAAGGGAAACGTTGATACTCCCGATAAGTACCTTCTCTATGTAAATGGACTCTCATATAACATTCCGTTGTTTCTGGAGAACTCAAGATATATTATAAAGGCTAAATCTGACAATCTTCGTGAGGCAGTTGTTAGTGGAGGGGAGACACAGTCTCTCATCAATATCTCCAATTCTAAAAGCAGAGATGTTATGAAAAAATATAACCTCAACGCTGTTTTGAATGAGTTAATGGGCGAAAACGTATCAGAGGAGAGAAGAGAGCATAATAGAGCTGTTTTGGAACGTGCAAATATTGAGATGAAGAGATTCACAGACTCCCTAATCCATAAAAATCTATGTGCATACTTTACTTTATTGAATTTAAGCGAGATAGTAAATACTTTGCCCCTTAAAGATGTGGAGAAGAGGTTTGAAATGGTAAGAGATTGTGAGAAATTCCGGAATAGTGAAAGGATTAGGGAGATTAGTTCAATTATAGAGAGAAGAAGAGAGCTTGAGCCAGGGAAAATCGCTCCAGGATTTAGTATTGCCAATAATGGCTATTTAGAACCTCTATATGAGCTAGTTAACAATAAAAAACTTATTGTACTCTTTTTTTGGGCATCATGGAGCACAGAGAGTGTTGAGGCAGGAAAGATTTTAAAGGAGATTTATGAGAAATATGCCAGTAAAGGAGTTGAAATTATTGCTGTTTCGGTAAATGATATTGATTCAAAACAAGAAGAGGTGATAAAAAATGAGCGATTTAGCTGGATTCATACTAATAATAGTACTAATACGAGTCTAATGCAGGATTACTGCATAACGACTATCCCACATATTTTTCTGTTAAACAATAGAGGAGAAATTCTATCTAATAATCTTAAAACAAATGAAATATATAGATGTATTGAAGAAATTTTGAAAAACTAATGAGACAGAATACAAGTTTAAACTATTTTGTATATATTTGATAGTTTATAGATAGACCCATGTGAAATTTAAAGTATAATTATGATTATGTTAAAAATATTTAAGCAAACCATATTTTTTTCAATACTATTAATACTATCCTCGTGCGTAAAGGAGCCACCTGCAGAGCTTACACTCTCTGTTAGTGAAGTTATCCTCTCCAATATTGACGGACAGGAGAAGATTTTAGTGGCCTCAAATGGTAAGTGGACGGCAACTGTTGTCTCTCAGTGGTGTACGATATCTCCAATGAGCGGAGATGGAAACGGAGAGATAACTATAACTGCCAGCAATAATACAAGTACAGATCAAAGAAGTGTAACACTTACAGTTATAAGCCGCAATCTCACCCAAACTGCAACAATAAAGCAGAGTTTTGCTGAGCTTGAGCTTGACAGATACGATATTCAGTTCTCGAAGGAGCCCTATACAAAAAACATTACAATAACATCCAATACAAAATGGCAGCTTGAGATCCCCTACGATGCTGGTTGGATAACTGCCTCTGTTTTGAGCGGAGAGGGTAACAGAGAGGTAACTTTCAACTTCTCTCAAAACACAGGAGCAGAGAGAAGTGCATATGTCAACGTTAATTTTTCTAATACATACAAAAGTCTTAGAGTGACTCAGGAGAGAGGTAAAAACAGTGCACCATCAGCACCAGCTTTAAAATCTCCAGTTAACAATTTGACAGATGCCAATAAACTCCCCACTTTCCGCTGGAGCACATCTAAAGACCCGGATAATGATGAGGTAACATATAGGATAGAGTACTCGCCAACTCAGGATAGCTGGACATATTTTTCAACTCTAAAGGACTCTGTATATAACCTTCCTGCTTATCTTGACGATAACAAAAAATATTATTGGAGGGTGTCTGCTTCTGATGCTTTTGGCGGAATATCATATTCAGATGTATATACCTTTACAACAGGCACTAAAAAGAGTTATTTTGATGGTCAGTACAAGGTTGCTCAGGAGAATACGCTTGGGACAACTCCTTCTGAAATTCTATTTTTGGGAGATGGATATATATCGGAAGATTTTGAGGAGGGAGGATTGTTCGATAAGGACATGGACGAAGGGATAGAGCACTTTTTTAGTGTTGAGCCATATAAGAGTTACAGAGAGTACTTCAAAATTTATAAGCAGGCGGGCTACTCAAGAGATAGCGGTGTTAAACAGACAGATAAGAGCATCTCCAAGAACTCAAAGTTCAATACAGATTTTCTTGGCGGCTCATCTATGTCTACAAATACAGATCTCGCTTTTGATTATGCAAGAATGATTCCGGGTGTAGACAACAATAAACTAAAGACACTTCTCATTATAATGGTTGTCAATCAAAACAGATATGCAGGAACTTGCTGGATGTGGTCGGATGGTAAAGCTGTGGCAATAGTACCTGTAAGCAAATCTACATCACCGGGAGCACACTATCGTAATCTATTGCTTCACGAGGCAGGAGGTCACGGCTTTGCGAGATTGGCAGATGAATATGTATCATCGGCAAATTCTGGAAAGACACTACCGGAGGAGGAGAAGGTGAAGTTTAACAACTGGGTGAAGAGTGGGTTCTATCCAAATGTAGATCTTACAAGTGATGTAACAGCCATAAAATGGAAACATTTCATAGATAAACCCGGCTATGGCAGAGTCTCTGCTTTCCAAGGTGCTTTCTACTATACATTTGGTGCCTGGAGACCCGAAACATCAAGCGTAATGATTCAGAATGAGCCATATTTTAATGCCCCTTCAAGAGAGTTTATTGTAAAAAGGATTCTTACAACAGCAGGTCTTGAGTTCTCCTTTGATGCCTTTGTAGATAGAGATATTGAAAAGGCACCATCTCAGGCAGCCATTATGCAGACAAAAAGCATAAACCCACTGACATTTGTACCTCTTGCTCCCCCTGTAATGGTGGAGTAAAGATTATCACTATTTAAATATCTATTATATGAAGAACTTCTCTCTTCTGCTGTTTGTACTGTATGCAGTACTAAGTATATCCTCATGTCAAAAAGAGCCGCCTCCGTCACTTGAGTTATCTATCAAAGAGGTAATCCTTACAAATGTTGACGGAAAAGGTGTTATAGAGGTAAAATCGAATGGAAAATGGAGTGTTGAGCTATCCGGGAGTTGGTTTACGGCTACACCCATGTCAGGGACAGGAGACGGTGAGATTCAGATCTCTGCTCCGGACAATTTCGGAAACGAGGACAAAAGAGTTACGCTATACGTAACGAGCAGGGATATAAAAAGAAGTGCAAGGTTGTCTCAAAACTATTCACGGCTGGAGTTTGTTGCACATGAACTATCATTTTCAAAAGATGCCTCTTCCAGAACTTTTTACCTGACAACCAATACTAAGTGGCAAATTGAGATCCCGGTTGGGATAAATTGGATAAGTGCGTCACCACTATCTGGAGATCAGGATAGAGAGATTAAACTGACTATCTCTGCAAATACAGAGGGTGCCAGAAGTGCAGATATTCTCTTTAAGTATGCAAATACTAGCAAAGTGATGAAAATCACTCAAGAGAGAGCAGTAAACTCTTCTCCTGCAGCATCTGCTCTTAAATCACCTGTTAATAACCTCTCAAATGCCAACAGACTCCCAACATTTAGATGGTCAGCTTCCAAGGATCCCGATGGAGATCCTGTAAAGTATTCAATTGAATATAGTAAAGATCAAAACAACTGGAGC
>JAUYTB010000154.1 GCA_030695305.1 Bacteroidales bacterium | reverse complement strand
TTTTTTATTAAAATTATATAAATTTGCATGAAATAAAGAGTTGTTTTTACTGATGGCAAAACAAAAAAGATATAAATTCAACAATGAAACTCTGGCTTATGAGATACATAAAATCCCCATAAAAGACAGATTTTCAAGGGGTATGGTATTTTTTCTTCTAAGTCTGATGCTTTCTGTGGGCTACTACTATTCTTACACCCGCTATCTGGAGATGGAGACTCCAAAAATGTTATCGCTTAAACGGCAAAATGATGAGCTCGCAAACCGTCTTGAGCTCGTAAACAGAAGATTTGAAAGCATTAACCAATCTCTTGTTGCTCTACAGATGAGGGATAACTACGTATACAGACCAATTTTTGGTATGGATGAGATTCCTCAGGATGTAAGAAATGCAGGGTTCGGTGGCGTTGACAGATACTCTTATCTGGAAAATTTTGAAAGATCGGGAATTCTTAGCAGAACTGCCTATAATCTGGATGTTTTATACAAGAAGACATATGTCCAGACAAGATCTTTTGACGACCTCTCTCTGCTTGCAAAAAATGCAGATGAGATGACTCTGTGCGTGCCGGCCATTCCTCCTGTAAATATTGCCTCTATAAAAATCAGATATTCAAGCAGCTTTGGCTATAGAAGAGACCCTTTCCACGGAGACTACAGAATGCACTCCGGGGTTGATCTCTCCGGCCCTCCGGGAGAGCCGATTTTTGCTACCGGAAACGGCAGGGTAGTCAGTATTGGATATGACTTCTTTGGATATGGCAATTATATAATGGTAGATCACGGTTTTGGATATAAGACACGTTATGCTCACCTGAGGGCAGTAAACGTTACCATTGGCAAGTCTGTTAGAAGAGGTGAAGTTATTGGTGAAATGGGAAATACAGGAAGGTCTAAAGGACCCCATCTCCATTATGAGGTGATATACAGAAACAGACCGGTTAATCCGACAAATTACTATAACAGGGATATAACAGAAGAGGATTTTTTAAACATGATCTCATTTAATAAAAGTGGATCATGAGCAGATATAAGTTTAACAGGGACCAGCTGAAGTTTGTGGAGGAGAAGCTGGGTCTTAAGGGAAGAGCTCTTTTTTTCTTCAGGTATCTATTGGGTAGTGTCCTACTGGCACTCCTCTATTATATTATTTTTGCCTCAATCTTCAATACCAGGGAGGAGGAGAGATTACTTAGAGAGAATGACATATTAAACAGTGAGTATAGGAATGCATTAGAGAAGACAGAAATTCTTGACAATGTGATATCTGACCTTAAAAAAAGGGACAGAGAGATTTATATGAGTATTTTTAAATCAACGCCTCCCGATCTGCTTAGTGAATCTAACCCCAGACTTTATACACAACTCGATACTTCAAGCGATATTACGCTTGTAATGTTTACATCTGACAGAATTAAGTTTACTGAGTATCTTGCCAGGGAGCAGGTGAAAAAAATTGAACAGATATATAGAGCCCTTGATTCAAATGGAGATCTTCTCTCTATACCATCAGTACTGCCCCTTAAGGGGATGAGTATATCTCAGACCGGAGCAAGCATAGGGAAGAAGATTCACCCATTCTACAAAACAATGAATGAGCATACCGGCATAGATCTCCTTTCCGGGATGGGAACTGAGATTATCGCTACTGCAGCCGGAGTTGTAAGCAATATTATCCGTTCTGACAGAGACAGGGGAAATCAGATAACAATAAATCATAATGGTGGTTATCAGACACATTACGCACATCTGGGTGATATTCTGGTCAGAAGCGGACAAATTGTAAACAGGGGCACAGTT
>JAUYTB010000081.1 GCA_030695305.1 Bacteroidales bacterium | reverse complement strand
ATAACAGGTGGTTATGGAAAATCAGGTTATTATTATTTTTGGAGGGTCGGGAGACCTTACAGGAAGAAAACTTATGCCAGCCCTCTTCAATCTATATAAAAGTGATGGACTATCTCTTGACTCGGTAATAATTGGAGTGGGAAGAACACCATATACAAAAGAGAAGTACAGAGAGTATCTTCTGTCTAAGGGAGATTATGAATTGACAGATGATAAATTAAAATCATTTGTTGAGAAAATCGACTATTTCCAAATGGATCTGTCAAATGAGAATGACTACAAACAACTCAAAAAGAAACTATTAGCAACTGGCATCAAGAACTATCTCTTTTATCTTGCAACACCTCCCTCTATGTATGGTATTATTCCGGCAAATCTCAAAAGAGCAGAGCTAAATAGAGAGGAGAAGGGAGAGAGTGGAGAGGTTATTGGCAGCAGAAGGGTAATTGTAGAAAAGCCATTCGGGTATGATCTGGAGAGTGCAGTGGAAATGAACAGGGCTATTGGTGAGGTGTTTCCGGAAAAACAGATCTTTCGTATAGACCACTATCTGGGTAAAGAGACTGTTCAAAACATTTTGGCACTTAGATTTGCCAACACTATATTTGAGCCAATATGGAATCGTCACTATATTGAGAGAGTAGAGATTACTGCGGTTGAAAATATGGGTATAGAGAGCAGGGGCGGCTTTTATGATGGTATAGGAGCATTGAGGGATATGGTTCAAAATCACCTGATTCAACTTCTTGCTCTCATTGCAATGGAGCCACCGATCTATTTTGGAGAGCAGGAGTTTAGGGATGAAGTTGTAAAAGTTTATAAATCACTTAATCAGATTCCTAAAGAGAATATTCCATCTCAGGTAGTAAGGGGACAGTATATTTCCGGGGAGAAGAGAGGGATAGTTGCAGCTGCTTACCGTGAGGAGAGGGGCGTTAATCCTGACTCTTCTACGGAGACTTTTCTTGCAATGAAGGTTAATATTGCAAACTGGCGTTGGGAGGGGGTACCTTTCTATATAAGAACAGGAAAGCAGATGCCCACCAAAGTAACAGAAATTGTGATTCATTTCCGTCAAACACCTCACCGTCTGTTTAGTTGCAGAGAGGAGTGTCCCGAACAAAATCAATTGATAATCAGAATTCAGCCGGACGAAGGTATGGTGCTCAAGTACGATATGAAGATTCCGGGCAGTGGTTTTAATGTGACCCAGGTACCTATGGATTTTACTTATAGCAAATTGGGAGCGGTAAATGCCGATGATGCCTACTCCAGACTTATAGAGGAGGCTCTCTCCGGAGATAATACCCTTTTTACCCGGAGTGATGCTGTTGAAGCAAGTTGGCGATATTTTGCACCTATTCTGGAGTGTTTTGGTAATGGTACATCTATTCCTCTTTACGGATATCCGGCAGGAAGCTGGGGTCCGCTTGAGAGTGAAACAATCATTGAGAATGGTCATAAATGGACAAACCCGTGTAAGAATCTGACAAACACAAATCTATACTGTGAACTTTAGAGACAGTGTAACTTAAATAAAGATGAAAGAGAGTATTTCCAAAGAGCTCACAGACATGCTGATAAAGATGATAGATGAGAAGAGTATCTCTAATCCCTCATCTCTTTTCTCTCTTGCTATCTCCGGAGGAGGTTCGCCATTGAGACTTTTTAAGTTATGGTCCCAAGAGTATCGGGACTCTATTCCATGGCACAAGATCTCCCTCTTTTGGACTGATGAGAGGGCTGTACCTCACGATGATATAGAGAGCAACTACGGATCTGCAAAAAAACACCTATTGGATAGAGTTCCTGTTCCATCTAAGCAGATACACAGAATAGTGGGTGAGAGTAGTCCCGATGATGAATCTCTAAGGTACTCCGCATTGTTAAAATCTATGCTGCCTCATAAGGATGGTTTCCCTGTTTTTGATCTGATAATTCTTGGAATAGGAGCCGACGGACACACTGCATCGATCTTTCCGGGACAGGAGAGTCTATATAGTGACAACCGGGCCTATGCTCCCTCACTAAACCCATACAGTGGGCAAAAGAGAGTAACAATGACAGGAAAAACTATACTCAATTCAAATAAAAGTGTTTTCTACCTCACAGGAGAAGAGAAGAGGGAGACGGTAGAAATGGTAATTAAAAACTCCGGAGAGAGCAGATATCCTGCATCATTTTTCCTGGAACATTTAACAATCTCATCGATTTTCTGGGATAGACTTTAATCTTTTTTATCTTTACTTAATCAAATATTTATAATTTATTTATGAGAAAAAAACTTTACACACTTATTGCATTTTGTGCATTTATATTTGCCTCTTTGCAAACTGTTACTGCCCAGGAGAATCTAAACTACCAGAAGCCCCCTAAAGAGATTCTTGATCTGGTTGAGTATGAGAGAGCTCCATCTGTAAGAATGGATTACAAAAAAGAGTATATGGTCCTTACCTACAGAGATACATACAGCTCCCTTGCAGCTCTTAATCAGGAAGAGATGAGATTGGCAGGTCTGAGAATAAACCCTATAACCAATATCTCAACAACTGCAAATTACAGTAACAATCTTAAGATAAGAAAAGTTTCTGATAAGATTGAAACTCAAGTAAAAGGACTTCCCGAAAATCCAAGAATAAGCAATATGCAGTTCTCACCGGATGAGAAGTATATGGCTTTTCTTAATACTACACTAAAAGGTGTTGAGTTGTGGGTTCTTGATATTGCTGCTGCAGAGGCAAAAAAACTCACCGAAGCAGTTATTAACTGCAATATTGATAATCCATTAAGTTGGATGAAAGATAGTAAATCAATACTTGTCAGAGTTTTACCTGCAGACAGAGGAGCATTGCTTGACAATAGAATGGATCTCCCTAAGGGACCGATAATCTCTGAGAGCGATGGCAGGGAGTCGCAAAACCGCACTTTCCAGGATCTACTAAAGAATAGAAGAGATGAGCAGAACTTTGAAACCCTGATAAGGTCAGAACTCCATATTCTTGATATTGATGGAGGTAGTCGCAAATTCATGAACCCTGCTCTCTATGTTGGAGAGAGTATATCTCCTGACGGAATGTATGTTATGGTTACAACAATAGAGAGACCATACTCTTATGTTGTCCCTATGAATAGGTTTCCTCAAAAAAGTATTGTCTACGATATGGATGGCAAACTTGTTAAGGTGGTAAACGAGGTACCTCTAATTGAGGTAATTCCAAAAGGATTCTCGGCCTCCAGAGAGGGTAAAAGGTCAATGTCATGGAGAGCAGATAAACCTGCAACTCTCTTTTATGTTGAGGCGTTAGACGGAGGTGACCCTGCAAATAAGGTTGATGTTCGTGATGAACTTTTTCAGTGGGAGGCCCCGTTTACAGATATGCCAAAATCTATGTTAAAGATACCTCAAAGATTTGCAAGAGTTTTTTGGGGCAACGACAGATATGCTGTTGTGGCAGATATGTGGAGAGAGACAGGAAATACCAAGTCATATCTCTTTAATCCTTCCGATCCTTTTTCTAAACCGGTTGTAATGTCAGACAGAAATAGCCAGGATCTTTACTCAGACCCGGGTACTATCTTTACAGAGAGAAACGAGTTTGGGCGTAATGTTATCTCATTTAATAAGGATAATATCTATCTAATTGGAGATGGCTTTACAAGTGAAGGTCAGTTTCCGTTTATAGACGAGCTGAATCTTAAGACACTCAAGAAAAAAAGAGTTTACCAATCGTCATATACCGATAAAAAAGAGGATATTCTCTCAATAGAGGATCTAAAAAAGGGTACTGTGTTGGTTATGATTCAATCTAAGAATGAGTTTCCAAACTACTATTTTAGAAATATAAACAAAAAGGGAGACAATATTACCCAAATTACCTTCTTTAAAAATCCATTCGAGAGCATCTCTAATGTTCATAAAGAGGTGATTAAGTATATGCGTAATGATGGTGTGGAGTTATCAGGAACTCTATATCTTCCTGTTGGATATGATATGTCCAAAAAGGAGAAGATGCCACTATTAATATGGGCATATCCAAGAGAGTACAAAGATGCTGCTTCGGCAAGTATGAGTAATCTTAATCCAAACCTCTTTACTGCTCCATCATACGGATCGTTTATTTATTGGGTTACAAGGGGATATGTTGTGCTTCATGACGCTGCTTTTCCAATAGTTGGAGAGGGCAAAGATGAGCCGAATGATACTTTTATAGAGCAGTTGATTGCGAATGCTACAGCTGCAATAGATGCTGTTGATGGAATGGGATATATAGACAGAAGCAAAGTTGCTATAGGTGGTCACTCTTATGGTGCATTTATGACAGCAAACCTTCTTACTTATACCAATCTGTTTGCATGCGGAATTGCAAGAAGTGGTGCGTATAACAGAACTCTTACCCCTTTTGGTTTCCAGAATGAGCAGAGAAATTACTGGGATGTACCGGAAGTATACTCAAGGATGTCTCCGTTTATGAATGCGTCAAAGATGAAGACTCCGATTCTTCTGACTCACGGAGAGGCAGATAATAATCCGGGAACGTTTACTCTTCAGACAGAGCGTTATTTTCAGGCATTAAAGGGACTTGGAGCTCCGGCAAGAATGGTAATTCTGCCTATGGAGAGTCATAGTTACGTTGCTAAAGAGAATATTCTTCATCTACTTTGGGAGCAAGACAGATTCCTGGAAAAGCATCTGAAATAGGATATGCCTTTCTCACATCAGGAACGCTTTTCCTACATGTTACGGGCTTATAAACCCTTAGCACAACGGGCAACGTCCATCCTCATCCGCTCACAAGTTCGCTTCTTGCGGCTGAGTTTGCCCTACTTGTGCTAAGGGTTTATTGTTCAGCCCGTGGGGAGA
>JAUYTB010000075.1 GCA_030695305.1 Bacteroidales bacterium | reverse complement strand
CAGATGCCTATTCGAGAACCTGACCTGAAGATTGTTTTGACTGGCGGACAATATGGATATACAAGGGACGATGGCGTTCATATTATTCCGTTGGCTTGTTTGAGAGAGTGAATTCTGGTTCGTTCAATTCATTAGCCATTGTTTCATTCCGCTCTAAACATGTCATTTGATCGAATTGAAAAATTTATGGAATGATTTTGAGGATACTTGTATCACTGACTACACTTTCAAATATCATCAATCTATTTCAATAATTTTCAACCATTTGAATCATATTTTAATTTCACAATCAACTCCAGATCTCTCATAAATGGTTCGGAAAATTGTCCTCTTCGGGGTACAAAAAAAGCAGGTAGAGATGCCTGCTTTTTTTGTACCGTCGCTTGCCAAGGCAAGCTCCTTATGTTCTCCCACCCCCGCCACCCCCTCCGGGGAGGGGGTCCGTCGCTTCGCTCCAATCGCCATTCTTTTTTACCAGATTGACAGAGAGTGTCATCGTGTCTGTGTCAATTAAATATATTGTGCTGAATTTCTGGATTAATATAAATGCCGGGCCAAGAAAAGCAATAAGGTTAAATAGTCTCAATTCTAATAATACAACAATAAAACCCAAGCTTATAGCTATGATCATAGAAATAAATATAATCCTCTTTATTTCCCGCACTTCTAATACTCGATATTGACACTGCATAATTTAAGTCTATAATTTTTACCCTAAATATAATAAATAATCTTTTGTAAAACAGGCTTTCATGATTACTTCCCTGCTGGTTCTGCTTTCTCTGCCAGACAATACCGGCATGCCGAATTTGAGGCGGTAGTATTTGTACTATATGCAAATAGATATAAATTATAAATTATTGGTGTAAATATATTCATTTGCATATATTTTTATATATTTGCATATAATTATATTCAAAAGCATATAATGAAACGAGTTTCGGAATTTGTCAAAGAGCGAAGAAAAGAGGTTAACCTTACTCAGGAGGAGTTTGCAGAGCGATCTGGTGTAGCGCTGACTGTGGTTCGCAAAATTGAGCAGGGTAAAACAAATCTGAATATGGATAAGGTGAACCATGTTCTAAAGATGTTTGGTCACGAACTAGGTCCGGTTAAATGTAAAGACTTAAGCGAATGAGAGAAGGAAAAGTATATTACAAAGAGCTGTTTGCCGGCATCCTGACTGAGACAGATGATGGCGAATATGTATTCTGCTATGATGAAAAATATGTCGCAAATCACCCGGAAAAATTCATCACCTTCACAATGCCTGTGACATTCATCCCATATACAGATAAGCGCCTCTTCCCCTTTTTTGAAGGGCTCATTCCTGAGGGCTGGCTATTGAACATAGCCTCTGAAAGCTGGAAAATCAACAAGGCAGACAGGATGGGATTGTTGCTGGCATGTTGCCGGAACTGCATAGGAGCAGTAAGTGTTGAACCAATATCAGCAAAAGATGGAGAATAGATGTTTGTATTGTTATAAGCCACTTGAGGCAGGCCTTGATTTCCATGAAAAATGCTCACTGGAATTCTTTGGGACATCAACTCCCCCTGTGATAAAGTATTCTCTTAACCAGATGGACGAACTCGCTAAAAACATTGTGGAGCGGAGTATTGCTGTTCCCGGTGTTCAGGCGAAACTGTCAATGTCAATATTTCGCGGAGCGATGGAGAGATCACCCGCCAGACTTACTGTTGTAGGGGAGTTAGGCGGACAGTACATTTTTAAACCACCTGCCGGACGCTTTCCTGAGATGCCGCAGAACGAACATGTAACTATGCGGATTGCCCAGGCATTCGGCATAAAAGTGGCTCCATCCTCTCTGATAAAGCTAGCATCCGGCGAACTTTCCTACATTACCAAACGGGTTGACAGAACTGAATCGGGTGAGAAGATTCACATGATTGATATGTTTCAGATTACCGAAGCATTTGACAAATATAAAAGCTCAATGGAAAAGGTGGGAAAAGCTATTGGCACCTACTCCTCCAACACATTGCTTGATAAAATTTTATATCTGGAACTGGCTCTCTTTTCTTTCCTCACCGGCAATAATGACATGCATCTAAAGAATTTTTCAATGATAGAGAGCAAATCAGGATGGGTATTATCGCCTGCATATGATTTAGTCAATGTTTCAATACTGATTCCTAAAGACGAAGAAGAGCTTGCGCTTTCTTTATCCGGGAAGAAAAAGAGGCTTAAATGGGAGCACTTTGTACAGCTGGGCAAGGGAATGGGATTATCTGAAAAACAGATAGCCAGAATATTAACTAGATTCAAACGAGAGGCACATAAAGCATCTGACTTGCTTGATAAATCGTTTTTATCTGCCGAGATGATTACCAAGTATAAAGAGCTCATAGAAAAGAGATTCCAGCAGATGGATTAACTTTGATTCAACAAAAGCCGGAATTTTTATCAACTATCAAGTTTCCAATTTGACTATCAACTCCAGATCCATATGAAAGGGTTCGGATATTTTTCCTTCTGCGGGTACAGAGACAAACGAACCCTAATTGATTATTAGCCAGTTAGGGTTTTTCATCATAGGATTTGCGCCAGCACAGAACTTATCCTTGACACAAAAGAATGGGAACAAAATATTGATTATTTTTTTAGAAACTCCTGCTTTAGCCAAAGTTTCATAACCGGGTCAGCTAATTGCACCTGTTTGTTCTCTATCTCTATCAACTCCTTTTTAATAAGTGCTCGTTTAATGGTGCTCACATTTGCCGAAGAGCTAAATTGGTATTTCTGCAAAATCTCGGCAGAAGTAAATTCGCTTTGAATACCATCAACCAACGCACGAAGAAAATTCATCTGATAAGCAGAGAGGTTCTCGGCTTGCTTCTCGAACAGAGGCGAATTTTGGTCAATTAAATCTTGGTAAGCATCTGTAAAATTCTGCTCTGTCGCCTCGTTTTCGGTCTGAATCCATAACAACCACGCCAACTGCTGAACATACGATGAGTGATTGTTAACTGCAATGCAAACTTTCTCGGCTAACTCTTTTGATATCTGTTTGCCTGTGCTTTCAAAACGCTCACAGATATATAAAATCCAATCTGCAGTCGAGATTTTCGGCAAGTATATAGAGTCCCCAAATTTGTAAAATGGCAGACTCTTCTTTTCGAAGAGCTCATTCATCAGATGTTTTTTACTTCCAAAGAGGCAGTAAGAGACTGACTGTTGGAGTTGCCATATTGTACGCAAACGCTTTTGAAATGTTTTTGAGTCTTTGAAGTCCGCAATTTGTTGAAATTCATCAATGCAGATAACAATCCGTACTCCTTTTTTCTGGGCAATCTTTTCGGGCAGTTGCAGAATTTCGTCAACATCATCACTCTTTGGGTTCATCTCCAACGATATAGAGAAATCGGACATTGGATCTGCTCCCATTGTGAATTTTGGGCTTATCCGTGAAAGAAATATTTTGGCATTTTCTATTATCTCATCAAATTTAGAGGAGGTCTGCTTCAAAACTGCAGATGCAAAAGCGTCATAAAACTCTCTGTTGGTTCGGCACGAGAATATATCTAAATAGACGATTTTTAGTTTGTCGGACTGAACTAATTTGCACACTTTTTTCACCAAAGAGGTTTTGCCCCATCTGCGAGGAGATATAAGCACCGTATTTACTCCGTACGTAAAATTGGAAAGCAGACGAGCCGTCTCTTTTTCTCTGTCGGTAAAGTTATCCCCCGAAGTTGCCACTCCGAATATAAAAGGTCTATTTTTCATAATTTTCTCCCTTAAATGTTTATGCAAAGGTATGTAATATTTTTGTTAGTAACAATATTATTAGTAATAATGTTATTACAACCATTTTATGCCTCTTTGAATACTGCAATTATTATGCTTTATAAACATTATGTTGCCATAGCATAATATTTCATATATAGCTGTTATTTAATTCGTTGAGATTGAGTCCGCATTGCGGACTCAATTGTGAATACGCTGCGTTCACAATCTCTATTTCAGCAAATTATCCAACTCTTTTTTCATTTTACTATCGACTCTAAATCACACATAAAAGTTCGGAAAATTGTCCTCTTGACGGTACAAAAAAGCAGGTATCTCTACCTGCTTTTTTGTACCGTCGCTTGCTATGAGCAAGCTCTTTTCTTTGTCCCACCCCCGGGCCCCCTCCGGGGAGGGGGTCCGTCGCTCCGCTTTGCCAGAGTTTGATGTAACTAATTAATATATGAACATATAAAAATGCCAATTTCCCAAATTTGGAAAACTGCGCTTTATAACTAATTATTTTACTGCAACATACATAAAACAATGGCAAAGTCACAAAAAATTTGTTTGTTTGTTAATATTAACTAACTTTGTGTCCATATAAATTTAATTAATAATACTATGCTAACCGACCGACAGCAGGAGATTGTTGACACCTCGCTTGAAATAATATCATCAATAGGAATTCAGGGTCTTACAATTAAGAACCTTGCAAAGCGAATTGGTATATCCGAACCCGCAATTTACAGGCACTACGAGAATAAGATTAGTATTCTGCTTACAATTCTCGATTACTTTAAAAGTAGCGGCGAGCAGATGTTCAGGAAGCAAATCAAAAGTGAAGATAGACCATTGAGGAGAATTGAATGCATTTTTGAGGGGCATTTTGACGCATTTGAGAGGAACCCTTCGCTTGTGAGCGTAATATTCTCAGAGGAGATATTTCGTAACGAGCCGGTTCTGCAGGCGAAAATTGCAGAAATTATGGATCGTAACTTCAATGCAATAAAAGCGTTGGTAGTCGAAGGGCAAGCTAAGGGCGAAATAAACCCTAATTTCGATTCAAAATACCTTACCATTATAATTATCGGATCGCTGCGGATGATGGTAAAACGTTGGCAGATGGTCGATAAATCGTTCAATAATCGCGATGAGGTAAAGAACCTCTTTAGTACAATCAGAAAATTAATTGAGAATAACAACTCTTAACAAACAAATAGTAAACTAATATAGAAAGAGTATGAAAATTACAAATTGGACCAATCAAGAGATTAAGGAGACACCCCACAAGGTTGATGTTCGCCTGCTATATGAGAAAACTGACGCACAAGTTATGCATATCCAGCTAAAACCGGGAGAGACGCTTAAACCACACATCACTCCGGTGGATGTATTCTTCTACGTATTAGAGGGTACTGTTGATATTAGAGTTGGGGACGAAACAATTAACGTTGCCAAGGACAATTTAGCTGAAAGTCCAAAAGATATAGTTCATTGCCTATCAAACAGTTCAGATTTCACAACTAGAATTCTGGTGGTAAAAACACCAAAACCAACACAGAACGCTCGTATACTGTAACATAAAACTTAAATAGTACGATTTTCGTAACTATATTTTTTAAGCAACAAGTTAGTTAATATTAACAAACCTTATCATATGACAAAAATTGAGAAAAATTACAAGCTCATCTCTTGGGCAATAATGGTTATAGTTCTTGTGTTGACGGTGTTCTTTATCAGCTCGATGCGCAAAAATTCCAGAATGGAAACCAATCTGGACGAATATATGCCAAAAACCCATCCAGCGTTCGTCTACAGCGATCAGGCTGAGGAGTGGTTTAATATTAAGGATGGTATTCTTATAGCCATTGAGAACAAGAGTGGAATTTACAACCCACAAACTCTGCAGAAGATAAAGGATATCAGCCTTGATCTGATTGACATGGAAGAGTTTGAGGAGAACGATGTAATGTCGCTCTACACCGCCGATAACATTTTAGGAAGCGAAGATGGCATGGAAGTGAATGCTTTCTACTCAAGTGTTCCAAAATCGGAGGTGATGCTGGAGGAGCTAAAACAGAACGTACAAACCAACGACATGGTTTATGGCAGACTTGTATCAACCGACGGGACAACAGCCCTGGTTGTTGCAGGAATGAAGAGCGGAACGTTTACACCTGAGTTCTACGAGCAGATTGTTGAATTTGCCAGGGGTTTCGAAAGCGATGAGGAGACAATTTATATTGCGGGCAGACCAATTGTTGAGGGCACAATGGCGCTCCTTGGTCCTGCCGATATGAAAAGGATGGTTCCAATTGTAATTGTAGTTATTGGACTAGTTCTGTTTATACTTCTGCGCAGTATAAGGGCTACAGCAGCTACGCTGATAAGTGTTTTCGTAAGCAGTATCTGGGCATTTGGTATGATGTCGGTGCTAAATGTACCAATCTACTCTGTATCTACCATGATTCCAGTAATGCTTATAGCCATCGGTGTGGCTTACGGTATTTATTATTACAATCACCTCAACCGTTACTTCTTAGACAATCCAGACACTTCCAGAGAGAGTGCAGTAAAGTATGCAGTTCGAATTCTGTTTGCACCCTTGAGCATGGCTGCATTCACCACAATAATTGGGTTTATTTCACTCCTATCATCACAGGTATATCCAATAAAGTACTTTGGTATTTTCACTGCTGTCGGAATTTTTACGGCTTACCTGCTTGCCTTGCTCTTCTTGCCAGCAGCGGTTATTGTATTTGGATACAAACCAAAAGTTAAGAAAAACGTTGTAAAGAGTGTAGCCCGTGGTAGTGCGTTTCGCTTTCTTTCCAATAAGCTCCTTTTGAATCGCTGGTGGGTTTACGGAACAGTTTGGATGCTGATAATCATATCACTTACAGGAATCCAAAAGGTTTGGATTAATTCCAGTTTTCTGGATAAATTTGAGGAGGATAGCGATATTGTTATTACTGATAGGTTTGTAAATAGCAAGTTCGGAGGAACATCAACTCTTAATGTTATCCTGGAAAGCGAACATGTTAACGCATTTAAACAACCCGAAAATCTTCGGTTAATTGATCAGATGCAGAATGAGACAGAGAAGCTTGCCCTGGTAGGCAATTCATTCTCGCTGGCCGACTATATAAAGCGAATGAATAAGGTGATGAATGCAGATAACGAGGAGTTCTACGACATCCCCGAGAATAACGAGATGGTTGCACAGTACCTTTTACTCTACGAGATGTCGGGCGATCCGGAGAACCTGACAAAGCTGATTAATTATGACTACAACAGAACCAATATCACATTCCAGCTAAAGGGTGACGACTCCAGGACCATAAACGAAGCTTTGGGAGTAATTAAACAGTTTGAGGAGAAGCTGAATGAGCAGGGAATCACGCTAAACTATGCCGGGTCGGGTTATAAAGCTTTGGTATTTACCGATCTGATACTTGAGGGGCAGGTAATGAGCATTATAATTTCACTGGGATTGGTGCTAATTCTGCTAACACTCATGTTCCGAAGTATCAAGGCCGGGCTAATTGGCTCTCTCCCCATTCTGATTACAGCAGTTCTCAGCTTTGGAGTTATGGGTTTACTTAACATTCCGCTTAGCACAACAACCGCTTTACTTTCTAGTATCGCCATTGGTATCGGAATTGATTATGCTATCCACTTCCTGCAGTATTACAAGCTAAACCTGTCGCATAGCGGGTTAAAGATTACGGCAATATACAAAACGATGAATCAAACCGGTAAGGCAATTATGTTTAACGCAGTTGTAGTAATATCTGGCTTTTTGGTTCTTATTTTCTCGGTTTTTCCACCAAACAGAACATTGGGTGCTCTGGTATCGATGAATATGTTTACAAGCCTTTTGGGAACTCTCTCGGTGATGATGATACTTATATTCACCTTTAATGTATTTGCAAAGAAAAAATCAACAAAAGATAAAGTTTAAAAATAGGAGATATGATGATGAAAACAACAGTAAAAATTTTTGCACTGGCAATTATTAGCATAGCAATGGCTTATCAGCCGGCAAATGCGCAACTTACCGGACAACAAGTAATGGAGAAGGTTTATAACAATCCATCGGGCGACGACACCCAGGGCAGCTTAACCATGACCCTAACCAATAGCCGTGGAGAGCAGCGTATACGCACTCTTAAACAGTTTATAAAAGACGATGGAAAGATGGAGAAGAAGATTATGTTCTTCGTATCGCCTGCCGATGTAAAAAATACATCATTTATGAGCTGGAGCTACACCGATGGTCGCAGCGATGACCAGTGGATTTACCTTCCTGCTCTAAAGCGCACAAAGCGTATCTCCAGCGATGGTAAGAGTGACTACTTTATGGGCTCAGATTTCACTTACGATGATTTGGGCGACCGGCATCCAAATCAGGATAACCACAAACTGCTTCGTGAAGAAAAAGTTGACGGAAAGGAGTGCTACGTGGTAGAGAGCACTTCCAAAGAGAGCGGCTACATGTACTCAAAAACTATTACCTGGGTAATGAAGGATAACTATCTTGGTTTAAAACGTGAATTCTACGACGAGAGAGGGAGGCTGCTAAAGGTTCTCACCATTGAGAAATTCGATAAGGTTGATGGATTCTGGACTATTCTGGAAACCGAGATGCATAATGTTCAGAAAGATCATAAAACCAATATGAGATTTAATGATGTACAAAAAAACAAGGGAATTACCGAAAGTAAGTTTACAGAGCGTAGCATGACGCTGGGAATATAAATGAAAAACAGAAATACAAAAAAGAGATGAGACAAAAAACAATATTCACAACCGTTCTCTTTCTATTAATTGCAGGAGTTGGATACGCTCAGGAGGGCGAGGGCATTAAAATATCGGGCTTTGTTCGAAACTATACTGGAGTACTAACCAGCAGCGATAACAGCTTCTCAATAATTCAGAACACCTTAAATCTAAACTTCGAACAGAAAAAAGAGAAGATAGGTTTCAAGGTAAACCCCTATCTTTATCACTACTTTGACAGAGATTTGGAGCTGGGTTTACGCGAGGCCTACCTCGATCTGCGATTCGAAAATATGGATCTTCGAGTTGGTAAGCAGCAAATCATATACGGGAAAGCTGAGGGTGTGTTTATTACCGATGTGGTTTCGCCAAAGGATTTGAGGGAATTCCTTCTGCCGGATTTCGACGAGATTCGTATGGGTGTTACCTCCGTCAAACTTAACTACTACTTTGGGAATAGTACAATTGAGGCGGTGTGGACACCCATTTTTACACCAACTCAAATGCCCGATGATGCCTCCATTTGGAGCCCAACGATGCCTTTTCCAATTACTCCGACTTTCGATAACTCAACCGCTAAGATTGCACCTACATTTAAGAATAGCGAATTATTCTTACGATTCTCATCAATGTCGTCTAAAGCCGATTTTGAGATTGTTGGGGGATATTTCTGGGCCGATGACCCTGCAATGCACATTACAAAGGAAATAGGCCATAACACAATGCAGCTAAGCAAATTAACCGTTAGGCCAGAACACCATAGGTTAATGATGGGTGGCGCAAGTATTGGAATTCCTCTGGGTCCGCTAGTGGTTAGAAGCGAAGGCGGGTACTATTCAGGGAAATACTTCCAAACCGAAACACCAACCATTCAAAATGCCACCATCAAAAAGGACTATCTACACTATATGGTTGGAATTGATTACACCATAGCCGGTATTAGGTTATCAGCACAATTCATACAGGAAAACATTCTCAATTACGAGGAGGGGATTCGTAATGACCAACTAGAAAACACAATGACTTTTTTAGCAAAAAAAGATTTTCTTAGGGAGCGGCTTTGGCTTGAGCTCTTTACCTATGTCGGTTTAAACAAAAAGGATGCACTTATCAGACCAAAAGTCTCATACTCATTTGCCGATGGGTTTGACATACAGCTTGGAGCCAATATCTTTGCAGGGAAAGAGGGGCGATTTGGTCAGTATAATGACAACGATATGCTCTATATGAAACTAAAGTATAGTTTCTGATGAGACTTATCAAGCTTATAACTATTATATTTATTATATTTCAGTTAGATTTATCTTTTTTGATGAGTCAACTTTATTTTGAAAAGTGTGAAAAATGTAAATTTTAAACGGAATTCTGTAAAATATTAGTAATTATTGGAAGTTAACTTTGATGTAGATAGTGAATAGCTCCAGTTTTAAGTAGGTAAAGTTTAGGTCGAAGTGTGTTTAGGGTGAAAAAGCAGGTATTTATATCTGCTTTTTCTTTTTAACCATAACCATTTCATCTCTTGAGGAGAACAAAGAGGCCCTAAGAGAGCTCTTTGAAAGCTTTATGCCCATGGCAATTGAGCGTTTTAAACGCTAAAATCCAAAAATGGCCCGGAAAAATTATTGTATCTTTGACCATAATTTTAATCACAATGGATATCATATCTGGAACCGGAAGCGGTATCAACAATAATGGCAATATCAACAGCAATATAACTCTGGAAAAAATAGCTCCGGAGCAGATAGAGCTATTAACAAAATACAGGTTGGAGTATCTTGCCGAAATGC
Source organism: Bacteroidales bacterium (assembly GCA_030695305.1). Lineage (GTDB taxonomy): Bacteria > Bacteroidota > Bacteroidia > Bacteroidales > UBA932 > Bact-08. The sequence continues at coordinate 907 of JAUYTB010000075.1, read as the reverse complement.
AGGGAGAGCTTTCGCCGGAGTACAAAGCAGAGCTTGAAAAAGGGCTTAACGAATATTTTCGGGAGGTTATGCAGGGAGAGAGATTCTTTGCATATATGGCCCTGCAAGGTGAGAAGGTCGTAAGCTTTGGGGCGATGGTTATTAAGAAGATCCCCGGCGATGCAAACAAACCGGTATATACTGAGGGAGACATACTTAACATGTACACTGTGCCAGAGGAGAGAAGAAAAGGTTATTCAGCGGTAATCCTGCAGAGACTCATTGATGAGGCCAGACACAGGGGCATAAGCAAAATTTCCCTCCATACATCAAAAGATGGAGAGAAACTTTACAGAAAATTTGGCTTTAACGAACCCCACTACCCTGTTTTGGAGTTGCCCCTTTAAGATGCATTTTAGTCTCTCTAAGCAATTCCGGAGAGAGAAAACTACAGTACGGGCTTGAAAGTAAGCAGTTCGGAGATTTTTGTAACTGTTCTTCTATCCACTTTATATGAAAAAGGTTTATCAATTTCAACGGGCAGCTTTGTGAATAGTGTGGCAATCTCATTTTTAGCATCTTGCATAAAGACAAATGATCCCTCTCCAAAGCCAAAAAAGTTACCAAAACTTGAGACAGTCTTTACAAATCGTCCATCACTCTCATATAATCTTAACGGGAAGAGGAATCGTTTTCCGGTGGAGTAGAGATCATCTTCCAGGGCAGAGTAGTTTCTGTTACCTTCAAACTCTGCATCAAACTGAAGATATCGATCTCCATTGGGCCCCCAATCAATAGGACACCTGTTTGTAATTTCACTTGCAATAAACATATTCCAGAAACTCCATTTTTGGTTTGGTTTCGGGAAATCTCTCTTCCCGGCGTCATAGACACCTTTTTGAAAAAATTTTGCCTGTAAGAAGGGAGA
>JAUYTB010000065.1 GCA_030695305.1 Bacteroidales bacterium | reverse complement strand
GGGTTCCAACGGAGTCATAGACGTAAACGTTTAGATTGTCTATTAATTCACTAATCTCTCTGCTCTTTGTTAAATTAGCAGATCCAAACTCTATCCTGAGGCCAATCACTCTCTCTCCCCTCTTTAAAATAATCTTCTCCTGCTCTCTTGCCCTCTCCTCATTGGAGTACTTGTCGTCAAAGCAGGAGCTCTCTTTACTGCATGAAGTATGAGTAAAAAGCACAAGAGTAACAATAGCAAACACATATTTAAACCTTTTCATTCGCCACTCTCTTTATTTAGGTTGTATTTTTTTATCAGATATGAAATTTCGGGATCCAGTATTCCTCTGTAACCCATTGACGGATTGAGATCCCGCGATTGAAGAAAGTATCTGACCGCACCCTCTTCGTCTCCCTCCCGGGCACATATAATAGCTTTAAGATATATCACCTGAGCACTCATTGGGAGAGTGTTAAGTATTTCGGATGCACTCTTAACCATACCGAGTGAGAGCGATGCAATAACTGTGTTTATATCACGATACTCTCGCAGAATAACAAGAGCTTCTGTATATTTTCTCTTTTCTAACAGCTTGACACCATTCATATAGAGAGTATCCTTAACGGTGGTGTGGATGGTATCTCTCACCATGTCACGTCTTGATAGGTGAAAGCTAAGATTTACCCTCCTTAATAAAGGGTAGATACTATCTTTAAGATATCTGTAATCTTCCCGGAACCGGGAGATCTCTCTCTCCCTAAGATCCTGGTTGATAATTGAAAATGAGTTTAGAATTGCTGCCCTCTCTCTTATTGCCGCATCGCTCTCTATAACTCTTAGCAAGCTCTCCCAATCTTCTCCCCCTCCCTTGACCCGTACGTTTAACCTCTCCTGGTGGCTATCTGCAGAGATTGAATCTGAGTAAAGTGTGATATAACTCAAAATTGATCTGCCTCTCTCCAAAGCTAGCCGTTCATTTAGCTTGAGAGGACCCTCGGGAGATGAATATGATGTAATGAGCAAAGAATCAACAGAGTAGATGTCGTTACAATGGATGTTGCCCAAATACTCCTTCATTCGTAGCAGCTCTTTTGGATTTTGACCGGAGAGTCTGTCGATATCGGATCTTCCTGCTCTAAAAAAGATCTTAAAATCTACAGATTCTGTAACTCTTCTCTCCACAATCTCCCTTTTATAACGTGTTGTTGTGTCTGTAAAGTTGAGCATAGAAGATACGTAGTATGTTAGAGTATCCGATGAGGGAAGAACAACAGTGCTGCCCCAGATATCTCTCACCTCACCATAAACATTAAGAGATATTCTCTTGGAGTTTTCGTTGGTAATAAGCTCCTGAGAGTAGTGATATGCAAAATCTCCGTTAACCATTTTTATGACCGAATCGAGACGTGCATTGACCATATAGGGGTTCTTTACATATCTGGAAAAAACCTGCTCTCTCTCTGCCTTTTTGCGGTTATTCCTCTCAATCAGCCACTTTTTTATATATTGCTCAAGGATTCTCTTCTCCCCGATACCAAAATGTGTAAGAATTGTGTCGTTCTCTATGCCTGAAATGATTTTTGACTGAGGCAGGTTTCTTTCAAGAAAAATGGCAAGATTTGGGAGGTCTGTATAGATCTCAATAAAATCTGCGTCATCAGGTATTATTGATCTCAAAAAACGCTCGTATCTCCGGTATCCTCTCTCCTGAGATCTCTTGAATCCATAGCCAGTGAGTATAATCTTTTTGAGGTGTATTGTATCATCACCTCTGGATATTACTGGAAGAAGGGAGGTCTGCCAGTCACTTTTTTGCAGAGATTCCGGAATCCGGATCATAAAGTCCATCCTTATTATACCATCACGTTCTGAGATGTTTCGGGACTTTGCAGATACAAACACCTCGTCAAGGTGTCTGAGTCTGACCATCTCTCCACTCTCTTCATCCCTGACAGCTTCGTTGATAATTATCTCTTTTCCATCCGGCCTGGTATATGTAAATGACTTTGAAACAGTACTCTCATCTGTTCTGTACTTTAAAGAGTATCCCGAATCGTTATAGTTTGCATGGGATATAACGGGTATCACCCTCTCTCCCCTGATCTTGTAGAGAGAGTTGTTGCAGGAGATAATCAGCAACAGAGAGAGAATTACTGTTATGTTGTTCTTTGTCATTGTATTACTCAAAGAATAAAGATTACATTAACTAAAACTCTGGATGGAAGAACTCTTATTTTTCGGGAGCTATCCAAGTACTCTCCGCATATCTCTCTCCTGAAAACATCGTGATTTGTACGAAAAACGCCTGCTCCAGCCTCAATCTCTAAATTCCATCTTCTTGAAAGCATTTTGCTGTAACCTGCAGATAGTGATAATCCAATTGCATTACCGTCATATCGCTTCTCCTTTAAGCCCCCATTATATCTTATATATGAGGTGTGGAGCCCGGTATAGAAACCTGAGTATACATGCCAACTCCAGACTCTAAGCCCCGGCATAACCGCTAAGTGGGTAAGTTTGATATTCTCCTTATAACTAAAGGGCGACCACATAAAGGGAAGATGGAGAGAGACTCTCCGTGAGAGGGCGAGGGAGGTCTCAATATTAAGACTTCCCATAGCCATCCCCGCAATATTTGATCCGACACTGTAGTTCTGTGCAAATGCGTTTACAGGCAACCACAGAGATAAAATCAATATTAACAATCTAGTCATAACTATTTACTCTCTAATTTCTATATTCAAAGGGGCTTCATAGACCCACTCGTTGACAGTTGCTGCATTAAAGATTAACTCCTTATCTGCTACAGATGCCTTATAGTTATATCTATATCCTGCTCTGTACCCACCCTTAGGCATAGGGAGGGTTCCGACACGTGATTCGTTTATAACTTTGCCACCCCAATAGAAGATATCTGTTTCCAGCTCAACCATTAGGGGAATACCCTCTGCTAAAGGAAGTATAATATAATTGAGAACTACTCTTTCGGGATCGGAGTGCCTTATAAGAGATACACCTTGCTTTTCAGTCGATTGTGCAGCTCCAATCTCTCCGGTTGAGAGTCTCATTCTTCCACCCTTTTGAGGGGGATAGAGTAAAGCTCTGATAATGCCGATAGAGTCAGCCTGCTCCCCTTTGCTGATAGTGATTGATATCAGGGCCTGACTGTGACGAAATCTAAGAATAAGCTGGGTATTGCTCTTAATTTCGACCTCTTTTCTCCCTGCCCATAAGTAATCATCTCCGTTATTGAGAGGAGTTGAGAGCCCCTCTGTAAAGCTTACCCCTCTCATTGTAGAGCAATTAGCTGATACTGAGTAGAAGTCATATTCTCCATATGGTAAAAACAGGAGCTCCTGATCTGTTATTGCCAACCCTCCGGAGCGATCTGATACCGCTGTTACCGGTGTTCCCGGATATGGAGATCTGCTCAAAGGGTCCTCTCCGGAAGAGTAGGCATAGATTGTGGTCTTAATACCATGAGGTAGGGGATGTGATTCGCTTTTTGTTGCTTTGATTGCTTCAAATTCACATCCAAACGAGACCATAAGCATCGATGACTCCTTACCAGAGGGGCTCTCACAACTGCAACACCTCTCCTTAACACAGGATGTTGCAATAAATGCAAAAATAACAACCGAAAATTTTAACCATCCCATACCCTTATCTTCTTTACTGCTCTGTAAGAGTGACTCCTGAGATACTCTGAGATATCCAATCTTCAACTGTAGAGCCGGTAAAACTCATTGATGTTGCCGTGATTGTAAGATTTATTGTATAGTATGTGCCGGAAACATAAGCTCTTTCCGGAATAGTCCCGGTATAAACCTTTCCTGTTACTGTAGTTCCCCCTATAGTGGCATTAACCGTAACCTCAATACCCAGTGCCTTAGAGACCATTGGTAACATTATATATGTCCCTTTAGATGATGAGAGACTCATAGAGGTAAGCACGTCCTTATCTGATGCGGCGGCAATTACCCCTGTAGAGAGGTTTAGTTTAGATGAGGCATCAGGTTTGGTAGGTGTGAATTTTATTGAGGTGACACTCATTGATGAGACGCCCGTTCCGGCAGATATATTAATCTCAACACCTACAGCTTTGTGGTTATATCCAAACGTAACTACACCCCCCTCGCTTACTGATGAGTGTTTTGCCCAAAGATAATCCTTTTGATTTGTAAGCTGTTCTGAGAGTCCGGAGGTAAATGTGAGCCCTGCCGGTGTGCTGCTGTTTTGAGATACTGAATAAAAATCGTAGCTCCCTTTTGGCAGATAAACCGGATTCGCAGGGGTAAGAGCACCGCCTGCCCCGGCAGTTGCCTCCTGAGGTGTTCCAGCTACCGGAGTGGCAGATGAAGGGGAGGTGCCGGCCACATATCCAATTATTGTAGCTTTATAACCGCTGGTAAAGGGGACAGATGCTTTTGTCTGAACCTCCGGGTTGTATGAGGCAGAGAATTTGATCTCCTCATAGGTTTTAATGCCAATCTCCTCTTTGTTACACGAGCTTAGCCCGATAACCATGCATGTAATTGCAATAATCTCACTTCTTTTCATAATAAGTTTGTTAAAAAATTAAAAAATTGTTTGTATTTAAGGATATATCCTCCTCTTGCTCGTAATCCTTCCAATCCTCAACTGTTGTAGAGAGATAACTTATCTCGTGCGGAGTAACATTGAAATGGAATCGGGTTATCTTCCCCTGTTCTATGTTAGATAAGAGATAGACCCTCGTTTTAAGGACTATACTATCTGATATCTCCGATCCCATTTGTGGAGACTCTCTTTTTATTGTAATCTTGAAATTTAAGAAGTTCCCCGAAAGTACAGGTACACACAGATATTCGAAAAGATCTTTTTTACCGTTATACCTAAAGTGGTCGTAAAAATCTGTTATCTGTGTGGCGTAGTTACAAATACCACTATCCAGGTTTAAAAGAATATCTGTATCATCCGGAGCAGATAATTCAAAGTCATAGATATAATACTCTTCCATAAACTCTTGATCCATTGTGCATTTAGCTTCAATCATAGAGTTAGCAAAACAGTACTCAAACATTACCCTGTTCTCTCCGCTCTTGGTTACTCTCTCAACAACATCTGTAATCATATACAAATCGAGGTTTTTCATCTTGACAATATCCATAATGTTATCTAATTGTTTAGTTCTTAGCACAGAATAAAACCGATACAACCCCGGGTACAACCTTACCACCCTCTCTGTGATAACAGAGGGGCTTTCATCTTTTAGGGAGCAGCTGTAAACACCGACCTCTGTTGTTGGCGTATCAATGTTTTTGTAAAAAATAGCACCTCTCATCTCTCTTCTCTCTCCATCTTCATTTTTATCATAAAAGAGCACCCTGTATTTCCCGTAATCGGGACAATTAACATAACTCTCTTTAACACAAGATGTCACTATAAGAAGCAGTATAAGAGTTGCCGGTTTCATTGGTTTGTTAATTTATAAATGTGCAGATAGAGAATATGTTATATAGTTGTGTACAAACCTCCATGGAGATACTTCATAAGAGATAACAACCTCTTTTTGACCATCTATCTGCATGACTATTGTATATGAGTTGCCCGACTCGAACAAAATCCCGAGATCTGCTCCAAATCTTCTTGAAGTGAAAGAGTCTCCATTTATCTCACCACTAATCTCTGTCTCTGTCCTGAGAGAGGCTGTTGTTGGAATAATAATAAAGGTTCGTGTATCTCCTGTCCCCTCAATAGGTGTCAACTCATCTGCATTTCCCGATGGAGAGATAGTACCGTTATTAAGATCTATAAATGTGTTGTTTACAGATGGCAGTGTGAATTTAATATTATTAAATGTTATGTTTTTATATGATGAATCCGGGACAACCTTTAATATTATCCTGCAAGAGAGACGTTTGTAATTAAAATTGATCACTTTGTCGCTATCCACCAGTAGATCTTTTGACGATGCCCACAGATAGTCAATACTGTTTTGCGGCTCTCCTGATACTCCATTATTAAAGGAGACTATAGGAGGATTGCTGCTGTTGTACGATAGGGAGTAGATATCGTACACTCCTCTTGTAAGAGCGATCTCCTCATTGTGTGACAGCAGACCACCTTCGAAAGCAACTGCATATAAAGGTGTACCCCCTTTGAATCCCGACAGGGAACCTGCAGAGAAGATCATTACAGAGGCTCTGTTTCCGTAGCCAAAGGTTGTCTTAGTGAGAGATGATTCGCTGATTATGCTCTCCTGGCGGGCAGTAAAGCAGATATTATAAAGATTATCGCCGCTCTCTGTAAGCCGGACACATGAGAGCGATATTATCTGCAGAGTTATGAATGATAATCTTTTCATAAATAGTATTTACTTTCGAAAGCAAAGCTATAACTCTTAACCTGAGTTCAAAAGCCTGAATATCTGCTTTATATAAATCTAAATAAAGATTATCTATTTCTATTTTTTATTTCTTTTCTATGAATGGACAACTATTTTTTTTTAACTTTGGCAACTAATTTTCACACACATTTTACGATGTTAAATATTAAATTGCTCAGGGAGAATCCCTCATTTGTGATTGAGAGGCTATCGGTCAGGAATTTTGATGCCGCAGATATTCTGGAGAGAATAAACGGTCTAGATATTAAAAGAAGAAACAGACAGACAGAGTCTGACTCTCTGCTAGCTTCTCAAAATTCCTTAGCCAGAGAGATTGGGTTACTGATGAAGGAGGGTAAAAAAGATGAGGCAGAGATTGCAAAGAGCAAAGTATCAGAGCTTAAGGAGAGGTCAAAGAGTCTTGAGAACGAGATGGAGGAGTGCACAAGGGAGCTGAATGATCTTCTGGTGCTGCTTCCAAATACTCCACATATTTCGGTTCCACGCGGCAAGTGTGCAGAGGATAATGAGGTAGTAAGAGAGGGTGGTAAGATGCCTGAGTTAAAGTTCTCTGTTCCCCACTGGGAGCTCGCCAAAAAATATGATATAATTGATTTTGATCTCGGGGTAAAGTTAACAGGAGCAGGATTCCCTGTTTATAAAGGGAAGGGTGCCAGAATTCAGAGGGCGCTTATTGCCTGGTTTCTGGATAAAAACTGCGAGGCGGGATATACAGAGGTTATGCCGCCACTTATGGTGAATGAGGCCTCCGGTTATGGAACAGGCCAATTGCCGGACAAGGGAGAGCAGATGTACCATGTTGGGCTGGATAACTTCTATCTGATACCTACCGCAGAGGTCCCTGTTACAAATATCTACAGAGATGTAATCCTCTCTGCCGGTGAGCTTCCGGTTAAAGTTACTGCATATACCCCTTGCTTTAGAAGGGAGGCGGGCTCTTACGGAAAAGATGTAAGGGGGCTTAACAGACTCCATCAGTTTGATAAAGTGGAGATTGTACAGATATCTCATCCGGACAACTCATATAATGCCCTTGATGAGATGGTCTCTCATGTAGAGGAACTTGTTAAATCGCTTGGACTCCCATACAGGATACTCAGATTGTGTGGAGGAGATATGGGCTTTACATCTGCCCTGACATACGATTTCGAGGTCTATTCAGCTGCTCAGCAGAGATGGCTTGAGGTTAGCTCTGTCTCTAATTTTGAGACCTTTCAGGCAAACAGACTTAAATTAAGATATAAGGACGAAAACGGAAAACCACAGCTTGCACACACTCTTAATGGCAGCTCGCTGGCTCTTCCGAGGATTTTGGCAGCTATACTGGAGAATTATCAGACAGAGAGTGGTATTGAAGTGCCGGAAGTTCTTATCCCATATACAGGATTTACTCATATAGATTAAATGAATCTTATGGCTCCCGAAAGGGTGATACTTGGAATTGACCCGGGAACTCAGGTTTTTGGTTGGGGCGTTATTGGGGTTACCGGTGGCAGGGCTTCGTATATCTCTATGGGTATTACCAATCTTAAAAAGGAGAGTGATCACTTTTCCAAACTATCATCTATATTTAATGAGGTAGAACTACTTATAGAGAGGTTCTCTCCGGATGAGCTTGCCATAGAGGCGCCATTTTACGGAAAAAACATTCAGTCCATGCTTAAACTTGGCAGAGCTCAGGGAGCAGCAATTGCTGCTGCTCTTCATAAAAATATGTCAGTTTTTGAGTATGCACCAAGAAAGATAAAGATGTCTATAACAGGTAAGGGGGCTGCATCAAAAGAGCAAGTGGCCCTTATTATCTCCAGAATACTATCAATAAAAGAGTTACCCGAGAAATTTGATGCAACAGACGGGCTGGCTGTAGCCCTGTGTCATTTTCTTAGCAGCTCGGTACCTGTACAGGCAGCTGCAGCAGGCAAAAAGGGTAGCCGAACATCCGGTTGGGACTCTTTTGTTAAGAGCAATCCGGGACGGGTAAAAAAATCATAAATTTTATTACAACTTAATTTAACCTTTGGCTGTTTCTATAGTCAAAGAGATGAATTTTGAGAATAATTGTATAAAAACACGAAATAAAAGAAAAATGAAATATATTAAACTGACTCTTCTTACGTTTGCATTTATCTTATTTGCAAATAACACTTTTTACGGACAATCAAGAGATTATAGAATCAGAGGAACTCTTATAGATAGTCTTAGAAACGAAAATGTAGAATTTGCAACTGCTGCTGTGACAAAGGTGGGAGAGGACTCTCCATCCAGATATGCTCTCTCTGACTCCAAAGGGAAGTTTGAGATAACAGGTGTTACACCAGGTAGTTACACTCTGAGGATAGAGTTTATGGGATTCAAACCTGTAGAGAGGAGCATCACTATATCTAATCAAAGGATTACCGAACTTGGAAACATCAATATGTTAGAGCAGATTAATACTCTTGAGTCTGTAATTGTATCTGCTTTGGGAAACCCTGTAATTGTCAAAAAAGATACCATCGAATACAATGCATCTTCTTTTAAGACAACAGATAGTGATATGCTGGAGGAGCTTCTTAAGAAACTGCCCGGAATAGAGATTGATAAAGATGGAAAGATTACTGCCAACGGTAAGGAGATAAATAAAATTATGATTGATGGTAAACCCTTCTTTCTAAATGACCCGACATTAGCGACTAAAAACTTGCCTGCCAATATAATTGAAAAGGTAAGAGTGAC
>JAUYTB010000020.1 GCA_030695305.1 Bacteroidales bacterium | reverse complement strand
GACCCTGTAAAAAACATGCAAAAACTCCTCAAAGAGCTAAATGATAAAACAAACAGGAGAGCACAGTTCCGAACCGTTTTGGTTTTTATTCAAAATGGTGAGAGATATTTTTTTGAAGGAACCCTCAAAGGTCTCATCATTGAAAAACCGGCAGGTGTCGGAGGCTTTGGATATGATCCTCTGTTCACTCCGGATGGTTATACCAAAACTCTTGCCGAAATTTCATTTGAAGAGAAAAATATTATTTCACACAGAGGTATTGCTATTAGAAAATTTGCAGATTTTCTGAAGTCACAAATGGTAAAATAGTGCAAATAAACTTTCAGATGATTGTGCTTCACAAGATTAAGCACAAAGAGAGCGGACTCATTGTTCAGGGTTATACCGAAAGAGGTGGTCGTGAAACTCTTTTTCTAAAAAGTGGAGCTCGGTCTGCCAAAAATGGCAATCTTTCACAACTTCACCCCCTAAGTATTATTGAAGTCTCTCTCTCCTCCTCCAGATATTCTGAGATTCCTGTAATAAAAGAGTTTTTTACAGCATACAATCTATCTTCAATTCGGGGAGAAGTTTTTAAATCTGCAATTGCCATTTTCATAAGTGAACTAATCTCCAAAAGCGTAAGAGAGCAGGAGAAGAATATGGCCCTCTACTCTTTTCTTCATGACTCAATCTTGACATTAGAGAGTCTCAAGTCCGGCGTTTCAAATTTTCACCCCTATTTCATGGTTGGTTTCTGTAAGTATATTGGATACTCTCCGGAGATTAACAATATTGGTGACGGATTTCTTTTTGACATTCCTACTGCATCTTACTTGAGTGGCCCTTTATTTGCAGATAACTCTTTTCCGGAGGAGTCAGGAAAACTTCTGCACGCCATCTCCGGGATAAGCGCCAAAGAACTCGATTCCATAAAAATAAACGGAAGACAGAGATATATGTTTATCCGGGATATGATACGATATCTCAGTTACCACACCGGACACGAGATAAAGACAGAGTCTCTTGAAGTACTTCGTGAGGTGTTTGAATAAATTAACTTATAATTATGTCTCTAACAACAAAAATATTCGCCATCGTCTCCCGTGGCTTGCTAAATTCTCTGGACAAAAGCAGAAGAGATCCCTGGTTATTTCAGAAGAGATTATTTGACTATTTTATCTCCTCTTCACAAGAGACCTTATTTGGGAAAGAGTACGATTTTAACTCTATAAAGAGTCTGTCCCAATTTCAAGAGAGAGTCCCTTTACGCGAATATGATCAATTTGAACCCTATATAGAGAGAATAAGGAGAGGTGAAAAAGGTGTTTTATGGCATACACCTGTAAAGTGGTTTGCAAAATCGAGCGGGACGAGCACTTCAAAGAGTAAATTTATTCCTGTCACAAATGAGTCGCTTCAAGATTGTCACTACTCCGGGATGAAGAAGATGCTCGCAACCTATACAGATAACAATCCCGGTTCAGCCATATTTGACGGCGATGCCCTTACATTGGGAGGCAGTTTTACTCCGGATGAACTGGGAAAAGGGAAGAGCTACTATGGCGATCTCTCTGCAATTCTCCTAAAAAACTCCCCTTTTTGGGTAGAGATGAGAAGAGTACCAAATCTCAAAACAGCTCTAATTTCAGATTTTGAGAAAAAAGTAGAGATAATCTGTAAAAATGCCAGCAAATTCAACGTAACCAATTTTTCCGGAGTACCATCCTGGAATCTTGTTCTTATGAGACGTATTCTTGAGTTTACCGGGAAAAACAACCTTAAAGAGGTTTGGCCAAATCTCGAGCTTTTTATGCACGGAGGAATTAACTTTGATCCTTATAGAACTGAATATCATAATCTTATTCCTGACTCTAATATGTGCTATATGGAAAACTACAATGCGTCAGAGGGGTATTTTGGGTTTCAGGATCAGATTAATGAGAGGTCAATGCTTTTGCTTACAGATAATGGTGTTTTCTATGAGTTTATCCCTATGGAGAGACTTAGCGATGCGCTATCGGGAAAATACTCATCTTTTGAGACTGTCGCGACCATAAAGACAGGCATTAACTATGCTATGGTAATAACAACAAACTCAGGACTTTGGAGGTATCTGATAGGTGACTGTATAAGATTCACATCCCTGTCGCCTCATAAATTTATAATAACCGGCAGAACACAGCTATTTATTAATGCATTCGGAGAGGAGTTAATGATTAATAATGCAGAGCGGGCTCTTGCCGTTGCTTGCGATAAACATGGTCTCTCTGTTGTCAATTACACAGTTGCTCCTCTTTTTATGGCAGAGGGGTCAAAAGGTTCACACCAATGGCTTATAGAGTTCTCCAACCCTCCTGCAGATCTTAAGGCCTTTACAATTGACCTTGATTTTGAGTTATGTCAGGTAAATTCTGACTATGAGGCAAAAAGAAAAAATAGTGTTACTATGGTAGCTCCATCAATTGTATCTTTGAAAAGAGGGAGCTTCTATGAGTGGATGAGATTGAAAGGGAAGCTTGGAGGTCAGAATAAAGTACCTCGTCTTTTCAGTTCAAGAATTTATGTAGATGAACTACTCGATCTCCAGTCAGAGATGAGTTGAATAAATAAAATTAGATGAAAGAGTCAATCTTCGCACTTAACAACGAAACTGATTTTGACCAAAGAGCGTTGGAGATTTTCCGTATACAGAGCAGGGATTGCGCCCCCTACTCGGAGTACCTCTCTGTTTTGGGCATAGATCCGTCACAGATTACAAGCATATCTCAAATCCCGTTTTTGCCGGTTACACTTTTCAAGAGCCGGGATATTGTTTGCGGAAATTTTATTCCCGAAAAGATTTTTACCAGCAGTTCAACAACCGGAACAACACCCTCCAGACACCAGATAAAAGATCTCTCTATTTATCGTAAAAGTTTTTCTGACTGCTTTCGTCTCTTTTACGGAGATCCGAAAGAGTTTACAATCCTAGCACTGCTTCCCTCATATCTTGAGAGAGAGGGATCATCACTTGTCTATATGGCAGATCACCTGATTAAAGAGTCCAAAAATTCTAATTCCGGCTTTTATCTATATAACTATCAGGAGCTTTACTCAGCACTATGTAACCTTTGTGAGAGAGATAAAAAAACCCTCCTTATTGGTGTAAGCTTTGCTTTGCTTGACTTTGCAGAGATGTATCAAACAGATTTTCCTTCTCTTGTAATTATTGAGACAGGGGGGATGAAAGGGCGTGGCAGGGAGATATCAAGAGATGAGTTACACTCAAAGTTAAAGAAGGCGTTTGGAGTTGAGACGATTGGTTCGGAATACGGAATGGCAGAACTTCTATCTCAGGCATGGTCATATGGAGATGGCATCTTTATGACACCTCCATGGATGAGGGTTGTTATAAGAGATCTTAATAATCCTTTCAAAACTTTAGAGAGTGGAAAAAGAGGGGGGATTAACATTATAGATCTTGCTAATATTGACTCATGCTCTTTTATTGAGACAGAAGATATGGGTATTAAAGAGGCCGGGAACACCTTTCGGGTTCTCGGCCGTATTAAAAACTCAGAACTAAGAGGATGCAATCTTCTGCTTGATAATTAAGATCCCTGAAGAGTGTTTATTAAGCTCTCCACTCTCTTCTCAAGCTCTGCCCCCATCTCTTTCAATTCTCTGTTATTGAAGATATCCGACAAGTAGAACAAATATGAGAGATTGTTCTCAATATCGCTTTTCGAGAGGAATCGTCCCCTGTACTGTGTTGCAAAGAGGTCAATTGCTTTAAATGTCTCTTCGATAAATGCATTTGCCAGAGCAATCCCTTTTTCTCTCTCTCCTGCAAGAAGGTATATATCTATACTCTCCATTACCGCATACTCATTAAGAGACGGAAGAAGAGAGCCGTTAAGCGGAAATTGAGATGGTATCATCACCTCTTGCATCCTGTCCAGAACCTCAGTTGCCCTCTTTGGATCTCCTGCCATAAGCAGAGACTTGGCTGTCTGGCTGTGTATATTCCTTACAGAGAGTACTGCATTGAATGTAAGAAGATTCTGATAGTCAATATTTATAGTTGGATCATTCATATTACCCCATCTGTATACATTCATTACCAGGTTGTACATATTGTCCGGATTAACCCTTCCCGGGCTGCCAAACTGGCTCCTGCTCTTTATTGGGACAAATTTATAGGCAAATCCGTTAAACTCCAGGTAATCTCTTATTCCAATCTCCTGGTCTCCTCCCATAGCAACAAAGTAGATAGGTCTCTCCCAATTGTAGTTAGCAAGTAGGTCAAGTATCATCATCTCGCTCTTTGTCATCATATTCTTCTTTGAAGGAAGAGATAGGCGAATAGTATCCACAATCAAAGATGAGTCGGCCTCAGGTACAATTCCCGAAGCAATAACCGCTTTTTTATCTACAGGGATAAGGAGCTCTCTTGCAGGGAAGAAGCTTAGAAGTTCACCGGAAGATACTCTTACTTTTGCATCCGGATTTGAGATCAGATCAATAACAGCTTTTAAAGATACAGGCTTATTAAGTCTCTCTGCAATCTGAATAACATCATTGGTACCATATATATACTCCTCTCTTGGTATTGAGAATTTAAGCGGTTCCGATTCATAAACTTTATACTGCATCTGATCTATATACCAATCCGTTCCCAACAGAGATGTGTTTAGAACTCTTACATCCGTACGGATACCCTCTACCTCCTGAAGATACCATAAAGGGAAAGTATCGTTATCTCCATGAGTCACAAGTATAGCCTGTTCGTCACAGGAGTTAAGATAGTTATAGGCAAGATCACGTGCAGTATAGCGGTTGCTTCTGTCATGGTCATCCCAGTTTTCACAAGCCATCTGGAGAGGTACTAAAAGCAGAATCAAGCTGACAGCAATTGCAGAGTACCTCTCTGGTATCCATTTTTTTAGTTTGTCGTGAATTGCCAAAACGGCAAGTCCTATCCAAATTGTAAAGACATAGAATGAGCCGGCAAAGGCATAATCCCTCTCTCTTGGCTGAAATGGCGGCTGATTAAGATAGACAATAATTGCAATCCCTGTTAGAAGAAAGAGAAGCATTGTTACCCACCAGTTTTGACGATCTTTTTTTAATTGATAAAGGAGACCAATAATACCTAGCAGCAACGGAAGAAAGTAGTAGTGATTTTTCGCCTTATTATTAACTATATAATCTGGTCCTTCGCTCTGATCTCCAAGTCTCATTTTATCGATAAAGCCAATTCCGGATTCCCAGTTCCCTTTGAAAGGGTCACCCGGAGAGGTACCGTGCAGATCGTTCTGACGACCTGCAAAATTCCACATAAAGTATCTAATATACATCCAGTCAATTTGATAATCGAAGAAGTAGGCGAGATTGTCTTTAAAAAGAGGCATTTTGTGTTCACTTCCCGTTATACTTCTTCCTCTATCCTGGGTATACTGTTTATAAAAACGGATATGATCACTTCCGGAGCTCCACATTCTGGGAAAGAGCATCTTTGTTTCGGAATCATATACGGGAGTTACAGGTCCTTTGACCCACTTGTATCTGTCACCCACCTTTGCCCAGTAATCTTTGGTTTTAAGTTGATATGTAGATGCATATGTCTCTCCGTATACAAGGGGATTGCTTCCATACTGCTCACGCGCAAGATATCTTACCAAAGAGAATGGGTTGTCCGGCTGATTTTCGTTTGTCGGAGTATTGGCAGAAGATCTGATAATAATAACGGCAAATGCAGAGTACCCTATCACAATCATTGTAAAGGATAGTGCAATTGTGTTTATCAATACCTTACTCTTTTTGTATGACCACCATATAAGCATAAATGAAGCAGCAAGAATCAGAGATACAAAAACAGCAGCACCACTATTGAATCCAAGACCAAAAACATTTACAAAGAGAAGGTCGAACATGGCAGCCCCTTTTGGGAGATAAGGGATAATTCCGTATAGAATAACGGCTAACAAAACTGCAGAGAGTCCCAGAACAATAATGCTCCTTTTGGTTGTAACCTCATATTTTTTATAGTAATATATAAATACAAGAGCCGGTATTGTCAAGAGATTCAGAAGGTGGACACCTATAGAGAGCCCCATGAGAAAAGCAATCAGGACTATCCATCTGTTGGAGTATGGCTCTCCGGCCTCCTCTTCCCACTTTAGAATTGCCCAGAATACAGCAGCCGTAAAGAGCGACGACATAGCATACACCTCTGCCTCTACTGCAGAGTACCAGAATGTGTCAGAGAAAGTGTATGCAAGTGCTCCAACAGCACCGGCCCCCCAGATTGCAATGGCAGAGTTTAAGGTAAGTTGATTCCCTCCCTTTTCAAGAATTCTTCTTCCCAGGTGTGTAATTGTCCAGAAAAGAAAAAGAATTGTAAATGCAGAACAGAGGGCACTCATTGCATTTACCATCATTGCCGCCTTCTCGGCTCCTGCAAATAGTGTAAAGAATCTGGCTATAAGTTGAAATACCGGGTTTCCCGGAGGATGTCCTATTTCCAGCTTATACGACGATGCTATAAATTCGCCACAATCCCAAAAACTTGTTGTGGGTTCAATAGTGGAGAGGTAAACGAATGAGGCAATAAGCAAAAGAGCTGCTCCAAGCATATTGTCAATCTGTCTGAATCTTCTTAATTCCATATATTTATATTTCTGGTAAATTAGAGAATAATTCACAAAGATAATATTTTGAATTTTTCTGCCTAAATTTGTATCAAAATAAATCTATTATGGCTGAGAATGACTGGAAGAGCAGATTGGGAGTAGTCTTCTCCACAAATCCGGATTTCGGATATAACACCGAGGAAGAGGAGATTAAGGAGAAGATTCCTGCTTCTCGCCAGAAACTTATTGTCTCTCTGGAGAAGAGAAACAGAGGGGGGAAAAAAGTTACCATTGTCAGCGGCTTCTCCGGAGGGGAAAAAGAGCTAGAAGAGCTTGGCCGAGATGTAAAGACCAAGTGTGGCACAGGAGGTACTGTTAAAGATGGTGAAATTGTTATCCAGGGAGATTTCCGGGACAGAGTTGTTTCAATATTATGTTCTATGAATTATAATGCCAAGAGAGGTAACTAATGGTTATAAAAGATACTATTACCGTACATGACAGCACTCTCTCCAGATTTATAATCATTGAGAACTTCGCTGAATTCCCAAAGCAGGAGACTCCCCTTCCTGCTGACTCACTATGGGGAGAGTCTACTCTTTCAATTACAACTCCGGCCAAAGGGTCTGTGCCGGCAGCAAGAGAAGGCGGAGACTATTTTATATCCGGGTTAATCCTGGGGTTCTTTATTCTGTTAGTAATTTTTTCAAGAGAACTTCTTAATACGGTACCTACTATTGTCAAGACAATATTCAGCCATAAAAACCACATAAGGGCAGAGAACATTCTCTCCTTCTCCAGTCAGAGAAACACCAGCGCAATACTCAGTGCTCTGTTTTTCCCGATATTTATAACAATATCATTAGGTGACTACCTTGGAATGATCGCAGGTATTCCCTCTTACTTTGTTGTATTGGGGATAACTGCTTTTATGGTTGGTTACTGGGTCTTTAAAACAATAGTTCTCCGTTTTCTGGGTTGGCTTACAAAAATAAAGCAACCTTTCAGCTATATCGGAAAAATTGGTTATAATCACCTGATTATATCGCTTATTTCCTCAATTCCCGCCGTAATCTTTCATATTTTTTGGCCTGATATTGAAGAAATATATTTGATTAAACTATTAATTTACAGCATTATAAGCATATATCTCTTATATCAGATCCGAATCTATCAGACAATTATTTCATATCGATTTTCACATTTTTTCTATATTTTGTATCTTTGCGGCGTCGAAATATTGCCTTTAGCTCTTTTGACAAATTTTTTACTCTCTTATCAATAGTATGAAAATTAAAAAGATATTAATATCTCAGCCGGAACCGGCTAATGGATCTCCCTATACCGAATTGATATTAAAATATAAAATCGGTATCGACTTTATCCCTTTTTTTAGGGTTGAACCACTCCAGGCAAAGGAGTTTCGTCTTCAGAAAGTGAACATTCTAGAGCACACCGCTGTGGTCTTTACATCAAGAACTGCGATAGATGCTTTCTTTAAAATCTGCGAAGAGTTACGTATAACAGTAGCTGAGAGTATGAAGTATTTCTGTGTTTCAGAAGCTATAGCTCTCTATCTTCAAAAGTATATTGTTTATCGTAAGAGAAAGATTTTCTTTGGTAACGGATCAGTCACCTCAATAATTGAAGCAATATCTGCAAAACACAAGAATGAGTTTTTTCTTTTAACTGTTGCAGATAACTGTAAAACAGACTTAAACAAGGTTTTTCTTAAATCTAAACTTAAACACTCAACAGCTGTTCTTGTTAAAACAGTTAACAGTGATTTAAGTACACTAGATCTCAAAAGTTATGATATGATGGTCTTTTACAGCCCTTCTGATGTTAAATCTCTTAAGGAGAACTTTCCTGACTTTGTACAAAACTCCCTTCAGATTGCAACCTACGGACCAACCACTCTTAAAGCGCTAAAAGCTGCCAAATTAAACTCTTCAGTTGTGGCTCCTACGCCCGAAGCACCATCTATTGCAAAGGCACTTCACAACTATTTTGAACAAAAGTAGATACAGCTCTTTTTATATTAAAATGAAAAATGACATACGGCTCCGGTTTCAAAAGAGCGACAGAATCTGTTCTCTTATAAGAATATCCGAGATTTTCCGAACGGGAGTTGTTGTTTATCATCACCCATTTAAAGTTTTTTTTCTTAAACAAGAGAGTAATCGGTCAAGAGTGCTTATATCTGTGCCTAAACGTCTTTTTAAAAGGGCAGTGGCCAGAAATGATATAAAGAGAAAGATTCGTGAATCATTAAGGTTGTTACAGTTTCAGACCTTCTGCGTTCAAGGTGTAGATATGTGTATCATTTATATAGACAAAAAGCCGCCCGGGGAGTCCGGGATAAATGAAAAAATAAAAGATGTTCTGGAAAAAATTCGTAGAATTGTTGAAATATCTTCTCACTCTGCCACTGATTGTGTTGATTAAATTTTATCAGTGCTGCATATCTCCTCTCAAACCACAAAGCTGCAGATACCATCCAACTTGCTCTGCCTACTCACTTGAGGCGGTTAAAAAACATGGCCCGATAAAAGGGTTGTGGCTCTCAATAAAACGCATATTAAGTTGTAACCCCTGGGGAGGTAGTGGGTACGATCCTGTTCCTTAGATTGTCGTGTCAGTAAACCCAAACCGGGACATTACCTTGTCTATCTCCTTCTCTCCCTTGGCAAGAGCCATTATCTCCTGTTTAGAGACATCTTTAAGGGTTAGCAGTACCAATCCGTCCACACAATAGTTAAAATCCGGATCTACGTTAAATGACACAATTTTACAATTGACCTTCAGATATTTCTTAACAAGTGTCGGCAGACGGTACTCATTGTTACTCAGTCTTAGAAGGAATCTGTCAAATTTCTCTATACTATCCATCTTATTGTATAGAAGATGGTCGGGAGATGTTTTAAGATAGTCCGGGAAGAAAGGGTTTTTTGGTATTACATATTGATCAAGATCCCCTGCAGAGTGTTGATGTTTAAGATAATGAATCATAAGGCTCCTGTAGAACTTAGGATACCATGAGCTTATACTTACCGGCCCCAGAAGATAGTTAACCTCACTGTTGTTTATTACGGAATAGAACAGGCCTTTAATCAAAAGCACAAGTGGAAGTGCCTCTTTTTGGTAATCAAGCACAACAAAAGATCTTCCCAGTTCAAGGGATTGTTCAAGAATTGTCTCAAATGGCTTTTCATAACTGAAGAGAGTCTGTGTATAAAACCCTTTTACCCCTTTTGCCTTCATAATCTCATTCCCAAATCCAAGTCGGTAGGCACCTACAAGTCTTGTCTTTTGTCTGTCCCATAAGATTAGATGCTTATAATAGTCGTCATACTCATCAAGATCCAGTGGTCGTCCGGTACCCTCTCCAACTGCCCTGAATGCCTCCTCTCGTCTGCGCCCCAATTCATGCATCATCAGAGGAATAGATTTTGAGTCCGTAAGGTAACAACTGTAGTGCCCGGTTGTAAAAAGATGTTTATCGGGAGAGAGAAGATTAATCTCTTTCTGCATTGCACGTCTGTTTTTTGGAAGTGCAATAGGTTCTGTATCGACTCTTTGTTGCCTGGAAATTACCTGAGGAATATTTGCCTCAAGAGCGTATGTTCTGGAGCGGAGCATTTTTCCCAGATCTACAATATCGCTAATATCCGAAATCTCCGATTGGGAGACAGGCCTCCCTATTGACATCTTTATACTCTTGTTTCTTTTATTAAAGAGTTCTCCGGGAAGCCTTGCTGTTCTTAGCAGAGGGTGTATCTTGCCAATCCAATGAAAGAATCTTGAGTTTGTTCCGTGAAAATAGACAGGTAACACCGGAACATTTGCAATCTTAATTAACTTGATTATTGACGGCCTCCAATCTTTATCCCTGATAACAGATGTTCCGTATGTGGTGGAAACCTCCCCGGAAGGAAAAACAGCAAGAGATCCACCCTCTCCTATTGTTCTTAGAGCCAAACGTAATCCTGTAAAACTGCTCTCCAGATTCGGCATGTCGGAAAATGGATTAACCGCAAAGAAGAAGTCGCTTATATTGGGAATCTTAAGTAATATAAAATTGGAAAGAAACTTTATGTCCGGCCTTACCGAACTTATTATATGAAGTAGTATGATACCGTCAACTGCACCATAAGGGTGGTTTGAAACCACAACAAAAGGACCCTCCTGTGGTATGTGCTCCATCTCCTTATCGTCTATCTCAAATGAGATATTGAGCTCTTTTAAAAGAGCTCCTGTAAACTCTCTTCCTTGATAACCAGATATTCGGGAATATTTTTTGTTGATTCTATTAAGCCCTGTAAAGTTCATAATAGAGGCAGCAAGTATATCCCCAAAAAAACCGCGGAGTTTAAATGCTTTTTTAATATCCGCTACTGATACCAGTTTGTTTCCCATATTCGGTTACAAATATAAGATATTTGTTACTTTTACAAAACTTAGTGTTACACTTTAATCATATATGACGAGTAATAATCTTAGAGATGCTCTTAAAGAAAGGGTTAGGATGTTACCTACCCTCCCGGGTGTATACCGTTTTATTAATAAAGATGGTATTATTATATATATTGGAAAAGCTAAAAACCTAAAATCCAGAGTATCTCAATATTTTAACTCAAAAGATGGGCTTAGTGTAAAAACACGCGTGATGGTATCAAAAATCTGCGATTTTGAACACACAGTTGTTGAGAGTGAAGAGGATGCCCTATTATTGGAAAACAACCTTATAAAGCAAAACCTACCGCGCTACAATGTTATGCTAAAGGATGGAAAGACCTATCCATGGATCTGTATACGGAACGAGCCTTTTCCCAGAGTTTACATAACAAGAAGGGTGGTAAAGGATGGCTCCCGTTACTTTGGACCATACAGCTCTGCGCAGCATGCACATAACTTGATTGAACTGATTACTTCACTTTACTATCTTAGAGACTGCAATTTAAACCTTAGCGATGAGGCACTCTCTCAAAAGAGATACAGACCTTGCCTTAAGTACCATATAGGTAAGTGCAAAGCCCCATGTGACAGAAGATTCACATCCCGTGAATATCTTATCCAAACAGAGAAAATAGAGGCACTGCTTAAAGGCGAAATATCTGCCCTCTTAAGAGAGTTTAGAGAGAAAATGCAGATGGCCTCTTCTGAACTTAGATTTGAGGATGCTCAACAATATAAAGAGAAGATTGACATTATTTCTAAGCACAACAGCAGATCTCTTGTTGTTAGCCAAAGTGTTACAAATGTTGACGTCTTCTCCCTTATCTTTACCGGTAATATGGCTTTCGGCAACTATATCCGAGTGGTAAACGGGTATATAATCCAATCACTTAATCTTGAATTTAGAATTCCTATAGAGGAGAGTAAAGAGACCATTCTGTCTCTTTTTATCACTGAGATTCACACAAAGTTTGCCGACACCTCTAAGGAGATTATTGTTCAGTTTCTTCCGGATACAGAGATGTTGAGAAAGAGGTGTCATATCCCCAAAAGGGGAGAGAAGCTTGAACTACTGAGACTAAGTACAAAGAATGCACTTTTACTGCAGAGAGAGAAACTTAAGCAGGAGGAGGCTCTGAGGCCGGATGAGCACCGAAGCAGACTTATGGAGAGTATTGCAAAGGATCTTGGATTAGATAATTTACCATTACATATTGAGTGTTTTGACAATTCAAATATTCAAGGGGAGTATGCGGTAGCTGCTTGTGTGGTTTTTAAAAACGGAGTCCCTAGCAAAAAAGATTATCGTCATTTTAACATTAAAAGGGTAACCGGCTCTGATGATTTTGCAACAATGAAAGAGGTTATAAACCGGAGATACACCAGGTTAATTGAGGAGAACGGGGAGCTACCCTCTCTTATAGTGGTTGACGGCGGAAGAGGACAACTAAATTACGCATGGGACTCTTTGAGAGAACTTGGGCTGGAGAAGAGTATAAAAATAGTTGGGATAGCAAAAAGACTTGAGGAGATTATTGTACCGGGAGACCCTCATCCACTTTATCTGGATAAAAACTCTGTTACACTTCGCGTTCTGATGCACCTTAGAGATGAGGCTCACCGCTTTGGAATTGGTCACCACAGAGATAAAAGAAGTAAAGCACAAATTGTATCTGAGCTAAGTCAGATACCCGGCATAGGTGTAAAAAATGAAGAGAAGCTTTTAAAGAGATACAAAAGCATAAGTATTTTAAAGAAAGCAGATTTTAAAGAAGTTACTTCAATCATAGGTTCACGTGCAGCTCGCTCTCTTTTTGAGTACTTCGGGATAGCCGAACCCATGTAATCCATCCATTTATTGAGTTTGCAAGATAGAAAATCCACATGATTACCATCAGGGCAGAGTGCTCACCACCCTGAAAGAGTGTTATACTCCACATTACAACACTTATAATATTTACCAATACCCATAAAACCCACTGCTCCATAAATCTTCTTACCATCAGGAACATTGCCGTAACAGATAATATTGTTGTTGCAGAATCTTTAAGTGGCTGTGGGTCTTTAAAATAAGTCAAAACTAAGGCTCCTGCCGCAACAGTTACAACAGAAAAGAGTACAAGGAGTAACCTCTCTTTAGTTTTCATTCTTCTTGCCTTTACTGTAACGGATTCAACATCTTTGCGTTTGCCTAACCAACTGTACCAACCAATAAATTGCATTGGAAAATAGTAAAAAGCATTAAGTACAGCATCTCCATAAAGAGCTGCCTTATAGGCTATCCAGGCATATAGCGATACATTTATAATTCCAAACAGGTAATTTAAGATATTTCCCCTTGCAACAAGGACGACACAAACAACTCCGGATACAGCGGCTATAGATCCGATAAAGTCCAACTCTCCCTCCATAACAGAGTAGATAAGATTTACAGAGACAATACCTATAATAAGAATCCAGTCAAATGGTCTTAATGTGTTAATTTTCTTGAAATGTACCATAAATTTTTAACCTAATTTAAAGCGGCGTTTTAAAGAGAAACTCTGCAAAGGCCCTCTTTTCGGAGGTTGCACCGACTCTGACGCCCAGCGACAGAGGGTAAGATATTCCAAACAGATTTACATCAAAAAGCAGATCACCTCCGTAGGAGAAGAACCTCTCATCTGTTTGGATACCTCTATTATAGAGAATCTGAGAAAAGGGGACAAGCATTACTCTTTTTATATATAAAAGGGAAGAGATTGACATATCTTTTGTAACAAGAGGAAGTGCATATTCAAAAGTGAGTGAGGTTGCCAGTCTGCTGTCTCTCTCCATAACTCCCCGGGGAAAAGAGATAACATTACTTAAAAGATAATTCTTCCCCTCATAAAGCTGCTTTTGAAAGGCAAATGCCAATCTCATACCGTGGCCGGATATTAGCCCCGGGAAAAACGCATACATGGATGAATAAAAGAGTGACCCAAAATTCTCTCCGGAGAAAGGGAGTGTAGAGAACTGAAGATTCAGACCCGCACCAACCCGCGGAAAGTGATCTCTGTGAGAGCGGTTCAAAACCCTGTAGAGTGATACTCTAAAATTAAGGTATTGATAGTTAGAATATCTCTCTCTTTTATGAGAATAGAAGGAGTCATTTGTAAATCTCCATAAAAATCCGGGGATAACACCACTGCTCCACCCCTCTCTGTTGAATCTGAGGGGGGCATACAACAACAACTGGGTGCTGAGATATGGAGAGCCGGGGAGTGTGTCTCGTACCTGAATGGGCTGCGAACCTTGTGAACTACTTAGGGATAACTTATATCTCTCTCTGGTGTTGATATCTGCTTTTAACTCAATTACAGGAAAAAGCCCTCTGTATGATAAGTTTAGATAACCGGAATGAGACCCTCTTTTCCATGAGTAGCCGGCCATTGCGTCTGCAGTCCCTAGTGCATTTTGAGAGTAGAGGATAACTCCTGGAGAAACAATATCATAAATATTATCGTAAGTGAGGTTTTTGATGTTATCAATATTATAAAATACCGGGGCCCATGAATGGATCTTTATAAGATTAAGACCCTTCCTAAATCTCTGAGAAGGGTATCTTA
>JAUYTB010000018.1 GCA_030695305.1 Bacteroidales bacterium | reverse complement strand
AATGGAGATCCTTCAGATATCCGGATTGATAACCTTGAACTTATTACCCGGGAAGATAACATGAAACGTAATTCCCTGGTCAATTATCCCAAAGACTTAAAAGAAGCAATTATCGCATTAAATAAACTCAAAAAAACTATTAAAGATTATGGCAAAGAATGATTTACCAGCATTGCGTGATCACCTGTTTGAAGTGATCGAACGCTTGAAATCCAATAGTGACCCGGATGCTGACGCCTGTGAGAAAATTGACATAGGCACAGCTAAGGCAATTACAATGACTGCAAAAACAATCATTGACAGCGCAAAGGTTGAGGTTGAATTCCTAAAGCTCATAAGTGATGAAACTGGGGCAACCGGCGTCATAATGGAAGCTTCAAAAACCAAGTTTTTGACAAAGTAATGGACCCAATCACCAAAAGGCGATACAACCTGACCTACCGTGCAAGGAAGAAAGGCATTCAGGTGGATGGGTACCGGAGAAAGATCGTCCTCGCTTTTGAGGATATAACAAAACTGGTATCTATCCCTGAAGCTATCAGCCTGATAAAAGAGTACAAGTTTGAAATTAAACAAGATAGACAATTAAAAATTCAATTCAAATGACAGAACAATTTAAAACATGGGCATTGGTAGAGTTATTCGGCCACTCCCGTATCGCTGGTGAAGTCAGCGAACAGACTATTGCAGGAGGAGCAATGGTAAGAATCGATGTCCCGGAGACAGAAACAAGTCCCGCATTTACAAGAATAGTAAATGTGAGTGCCATCTATGCCATCAACCCAATGACAGAGGAAATGGCTATGATCCTTGCAGGGCAACTCAATGTGAAACCCATTCAAGCTTGGGATATCAGAGAGTATTTTGAGAAAAACAAAAAGGCTTTAATGCCGGTGAAAGGTGATGATGAATCTTTTGAGGCATTCTGATTATGACAGCACAGCAGTTTTACGAATACAAAAGAAGACATGGGTGTACCGATAACATCACTCAAAACGATAATCCTGATTACAGCCTGCCCTTTTACCAGGAAATCTTTAGCCTAATGGAGTCCTATATCGACTATATGACCCCTATTCAGGCAGATGAACTTATTGACGAAAGTTACAATGAAGATCAAAATATTCACTCATGACAATCACTGAACAAGGCAAATTCTATCGTATCCAGTTTCGGTACTTACCGCATCTGGTGGATGCTGTGAAATCACTTCCGGGAAGAAGATTTGACCCGGTGGATAAGTGTTGGACAGTACCAGTTGAACAAAAGGAAACTGTTATGGCATTTGCTCAAAAGTTTAAATTCTCTTTAGGAGAAACTATGCTGGATGAAAGGATTGGAGAAATACCTCCAATGCCGGAACTCCAAATAGAAATTCCACTGAAGATGAATCTCTTTCCATACCAGGCTCAGGGTGTTGCCTATGCGCTTGAAAAGAAAAGGATTATTGTAGGAGATCAGCCCGGACTTGGCAAAACAGCACAGGCCATCGCCACTATTGTAGCTGCAAATGCATTCCCATGCCTTGTAATTGCACCTTCATCACTGAAGATCAACTGGCAGAGGGAATGGCATATGTGGAGTGATAGAAAGGCAATGATACTTAATGATGGAATAAAGAATAACTTCCATCTATACTGGCAGGCCAATCTTGCGCAGGTCTTTATCGTAAATTATGAAAGTCTGAAAAAGTATTTCGTACAGAGTATCAATAAGCCTGAATCAGCTAAACTCAGGCTCAATCATGTGAAGTTCAAAGAGCATGTTACCAGCATGTTCAAGAGCGTGATCATTGATGAGAGCCATAGAGTGAAGTCAACAGCTACCCAACAGACCAAGTTCACCAAGGGTATTGCTTCAGGAAAGGAATATATCCTTGCATTAACCGGTACTCCGGTAATCAATAAACCAAAGGATTTAATAAGTCAGTTGGGGATCATTGAGCAAATGCCAAGATTTGGTGGCTACCAGAAGTTCACACAACGCTATTGTTCCGGCCCCCGGGAGGCTTCAAACCTACGAGAGCTAAACTATCTGTTGAACCTAAATTGTTTTTACAGACGTGACAAACAAGATGTGTTGAAAGATCTTCCGGCCAAGATGCGTCAGGTAGCCATGTGTCAAATTACTACCAGAAGGGAATATAAGGATGCTGAAGATAACCTGATCAAATATCTGAGAGCGTACAAAGATGCTGATGATGAAAAAGTGGCCAGAGCTCTTAGGGGTGAGGTTATGGTTCAAATTGGTATACTCAAGAATATTTCTGCTCGAGGTAAGCTCACTGATGTTTATGAATTCATTGACGATATCATGGAATCAGGCGAAAAGCTTGTTGTTTTCGCTCATCTTAAGGAAGTCATTCAGGCAATTCATAAACACTATCCAAAGGCCGTAACTATAACCGGAGACGACAATCAGTCTGACCGACAAAATGCGGTTGACAGTTTCCAGAAAAATCCTGAAACGAAATTAATTCTATGTTCCATCAAAGCTGCTGGTGTTGGATTGACATTAACAGCCAGTTCCCGGGTTGCTTTTGTGGAACTACCATGGACAGCAGCTGACTGTGATCAGTGTGAGGATAGATGTCACCGTATTGGCCAGCATGATTCAGTAACC
>JAUYTB010000015.1 GCA_030695305.1 Bacteroidales bacterium | reverse complement strand
ACAGATATGCGCATATTAAAGAGGATAGGAAAGAGGTCTCACAGGTATGCCCGATGAAGGAGGAGGAGTGTATTGAGATCTTCTCTGAGATTTTCAAAGAGGTCGCCTCAAAACACCCATCTAAATATTTTCATATAGGAGGAGACGAGACATATCTGCTTGGATCCTGCAAACTTTGCGCTCAAAAAGCTGCAGAGGTTGGCAAATCTAAACTGTTTGTAGATTATGTAAAAGCGATGTGTAAAATAGTGAGCGATCTTGGTAAACAGCCAATCCTGTGGGCAGATATAATCCTCAAATATCCTGATGCAGTATCTGAACTCCCGGACAACGCTATCTTTATTAACTGGAACTATGGTTGGAAAAGTGACTACTTTGGCGACATCAACAAGCTCTATCAGGCGGGAGTTACATTCTGGGGATCACCGGCTATTAGAAGCCATCCGGACAATCTCTATTTAACCCAGTGGGGTAAGCACTTCAAAAATCAGGAGGATTTTATTCCATATTGCAGGGATAAAGATTATCAGGGAGTTGTTATGACCTCATGGTCTAACGGAGGAACTTACGGTTTTTTGTACGACACTAACTGGGAGGTGATTCAGATGTACCCTATCCGGTATGTCTATCCCCTATCCGGATTCAGAATCATTGTTGCCTGTTATGGTGAGGCCTTAAAAACAGAAGGTGCTGTTGACTCACAACAATTTGTAATTAATTATGCCATAGAGAGATTCGGCCTCACAAAAAGAGAGGGAGAGCAGTTGTGGGAGATACTGACGGCACCACAAGAGGTGATTATTAAAGGTGTGGATCTCAACAAAAAAGGGGTAACGGAGATACTGACAGAGACTAAAAATTTGCGTGATAAGCTTTATAGTTTAAAACCAAAAAACAATCTAAAGGAGTTTGAACACTTCAAGCTGATGTTTGATATTAGGGTACAATACCTAATGTTTAAAGAGATTGAAAATGAGTATGAATCCTCTGCATTCCATAGAGATCTTGCACCCCAATATATTAAAAAACTGGAGCCACTTGTAAAAGAGGCAAAAAATATCAATAAAAGATTCATATCTCTCAACAAAGGATTTCTCTATCATCAGGAGCTGGTGGAGATAAATGGCTTGAGGACAGAGAAATTATATAAGATCTACAACGTTATGCAAAATTTAACAAAGAGATGATACATTCAATAAGGGCAATTATGCTGGGAATTATGTTTATTGCCCCACAAATAGTGGTTGCACAATCCTGCTCAAAAGAGAGCCAAATACCGGGGGTAACCTCATTAATGCGCTCTAGGGCAAATGATTTTAAAAATGCTATAGAGACCGGAGGTGATTCGCACCTTAGATCTAGTGTCTACATTTATGGCTCAAGAACTATAAAAAAGTATATAGACAACCCCCGGGATTTGGTTGCCAAACTGGTAATGCTTGGATTTACCGATGTATATATATCATTTGACAAACCATCTACCTCTCTATATATTCCCATAGAGTGGTACTTGACTTTCAATAAGCTTGCTCACGAAAACGGAATCACCATTCACGCTTTAAGCCTAAGTAATCTTAATCTTTACGTTAATGATGAGCCAATCAAAAAAGATTTGGACTGGATAAAAGAGTTTAACAACTCAGTCGATTCAAACCAGAGGTTTGATGGTATATCTGCCGATCTGGAGCCTCATATTCTAAAAGCAAACTCAACCCGCCGTCCGGAGGGGCTAACCCTTGCATGGCAAGAGAGCTACGGAGTTGGCGGAGATAATGATCTGCTGCTTAAACGCACAGTAGAGGTGATGGCTCTGGCAAAAAAGGATATGGGCTCACTAACACTTAATCAAGCTTTAGGATTTTTCTTCCAGTCCCGGTACGATTCGGGGCTTCTATCATGGGGTGGTGCACAACAATTTTTGCAACATTGTGACCAGGTTGTGGTTATGGCATACAACTACCAGGCAAAAAGGGTTATAGAGATGGCAACACCTGTATTAACTGCTGCTGCTCAGCATCCAAAATCTGTAAGTGTTGCCGTTAAGACAAGTCTTAATACCCTTGGAGACGATGGCCCTCTCACATCTTTCCAGCCACAAGGTTGGGATAACCTTATCATCTCTCTTAAATATGTTCTGGCCGAAGCAAAAAAATTCAACTCTTTCCGAGGATTAGATATTTTTGAATTTGGAGGCCTCGAAATAATGTGGGAGTCAAAATAGAAAAAATATGAAAAGATATCTCCTTACAGCACTACTCGCTATATTCGCTTGGAATGCTTACTCTCAAACTGAGTACGATGTTTTTCTACTTATAGGTCAGTCCAATATGGCTGGCAGAGGTTTGCTAGAAGAGGGGGACTACTCAATAGTAGAGGGGGTATATCTGCTCAATCCAGAAAATAACGCAGAGCCGGCTTCAAATCCGTTTAATAAATACTCTACAATAAGAAAAGAACTTGCAATGCAACAGCTCTCTCCTGCATATAGCTTTGGCAAAAGAGTATACGAAAAGATTGGCCGTAAAGTTCTTTTGGTAGTGAATGCGAGAGGAGGCACTACAATTGAGGAGTGGTCAAAGGATAACCCCTCAAAAAACTACTACTCCCAGGCCATAGAGAGAACAAAAGCTGCCCTTAAGATGGGCCGGCTAGTAGCCATAGTCTGGCATCAGGGAGAGGGAAACAGCGAAGATCCGGGAGATTATCTAACAAAACTTTCTAAATTTGTTAAAGATCTTCGGGAAGATTTAAATTGTGGAGATATCCCATTTATTGCCGGAGAGATAGCCCCTTGGTGGCTTCCATATGCAACAAATTTCAATCCGGTTATAGGGCAGATATCAAATGTTATCCCAAATTCGGCTTATATATCTGCACAAGGGACAAAATCTGTATCAAATGAGAGAGATCCCCATTTTGACAGGGAGAGCCAAATAATTCTGGGAGAGAGGTATGCCTCTAAGGTCTTGCAAATGTGTTACCCACCAAAGAGGTGATTTAACAACTTCATTTTAAGTCATTATGGATAAAAAAATCATAACATTTGGAGAAGTGATGCTCCGTTTGGCAACTCCGGGGTTCCAAAGATTCTCTCAAGCGAGAGAGTACAGCGCCTCCTTTGGGGGAGGCGAAGCAAATGTGGCAGTCTCTCTTGCCAACTACGGAATGGCTACTGAGTTTATTACCCGGTTACCGGAGAACGATATTGCACAGAGTGCTCTCATGAATCTAAGACAATATGGAGTAGGCACAAACCATATAATAAGAGGGGGAGATCGTATGGGAATCTACTTTCTGGAGAGCGGATCTATTGCACGACCAAGCAAAGTGATTTATGACAGATCGGGCTCCTCTATCTCGGAGATAACCCCTAAAATGGTGAATTGGCGCGAGGTTTTTAGAGATGCCTGCTGGTTTCACTATACCGGAATTACTCCGGCTCTCTCTCAGGGTGCTGCCGACACCTGTTTTGAAGCTATTAAACTAGCCCAAGAGATGGGCGTTACTGTTTCTGTAGATCTAAACTATCGTAAGAACCTTTGGAAATACGGCAAAAAAGCATCAGAGATAATGCCAGATCTTGTAAAAGAGAGTGATATCATCCTTGGTAATGAAGAGGATGCCGATAAGATATTCGGCATAAAACCGACCAATTTTGACGTAACAAACACCGGAGGAGAGATCACTCCCGAAGATTTTGAGCCGGTGTGTAAAGAGATCTCTATGAAATTTCCTAAAGCAACCAAGATTATAATCACTCTCCGGGGCTCTGTTAATGCAAATCACAACAGATGGGGTGGAGTTATGTACTGCGCAGATAAGTTCTATAGGTCAAAATTATACGACTTAACACATATTGTTGACAGAGTGGGCGGTGGCGACTCCTTCATGGGCGGACTTATCTATGGATTGCTGAATCATCCTAAAGATGATCAAAAAGCTCTTGATTTTGCAGTTGCCGCCTCTGCTCTCAAACATACAATTCACGGGGATTATAATCTAGTAACGGTAGATGAGGTCAATACCCTTCTTACCGGAGACGCAAGCGGGAGGGTAATAAGATGAATCAAGGTAAATTTGAAGTTATTGGAAAAATGGCAGAGACAGGTCTGGTTCCTGTTTTTTGTCACAAAGAGTATGAGGTTGCAAAAAATGTACTAAAAGCATGCTATGATGGGGGTGCTCGTCTGTTTGAATTCACAAACCGGGAGCTCTTTTCACACAAAGTGTTTGCAAAATTAGTAATCTATACATTAAACGAGTGTCCGGGTATGATATTGGGTGCCGGGTCTATTGTTGACGCACCAACGGCTGCTCTCTTTATTGCGAATGGAGCCAGGTTTATTGTAGGGCCGCTCTTTAACCCGGATATTGCTAAAGTGTGTAACCGACGTCTTATCGCTTATATCCCGGGTTGCAGCACAGTAACAGAGATTGGGAATGCCCAGGAGGCGGGTTGTGATATCTGCAAGATTTTTCCGGCCGGTAATCTTGGGGGTCCCTCATTTATACGCAATATTCTGGCACCCATGCCCTGGAGTCAGCTTATGGTCACAGGAGGGGTCAACCTTTCTTACGAAAACATACAGGAGTGGATCAAATCCGGTGTAACTTCCCTAGGAATAGGGTCAAATCTATTTCCTGCCGATGAGATAGAGTCAGGAAAGTTTGACTCGGTTACCGAAAATTGCAGAAGGGTT
>JAUYTB010000012.1 GCA_030695305.1 Bacteroidales bacterium | reverse complement strand
GATGGAGGAACATCTGAGGGTGATTTTCACGAAGCAATTAACTTTGCAGGTGTATGGAAAGTACCAGTTATCTTTATAATTCAGAACAACCAATATGGTATATCAACCCCTACAAGAATGCAGACAGCATCCGACTCTCTTGCTATTAAAGCCGTAGCATATGGTGTAAAAGGGATACAGGCAGATGGTAATGATCTTCTGGCAATGTATAAAGTAATTGATGAGGCAGTAAAGATTTGTCGATCCGGAGAGGGTCCCGTGCTTATAGAGGCTGTTACATATCGTAAGGGAGCACATACAACATCGGATGACCCAACAAAATACAGAACAAAGGAGGAGGAGCAGGAGTGGGATAAAAGAGATCCTCTAAAGCGCCTCAGTTTATATCTAAAGTCAAAAAAACTGTGGAGTGAAGAGGATGAGGATAAGATAATACCTCAGTTTAAAGAGGAGGTAGACAGACAGTTTATTGAGGCAGAGAATTACGGACCATATCCTAAAGAGGATGTATTTAAATACCTTTATGCAGAGACTCCGGATGATCTTCGCGAGCAGGAGAGTCAGTACGATCGCTTTCTGCAATGGAAAGCAGCAAGGGTTAAGTAATAATTTAAAAAGGAGTTTAAAAGATGAAAATAATGAATATGGTCAATGCAATAAACGATGCATTGGATATAAAACTAGCTGAAGATAAAAGAGTTATTGTTTATGGTGAGGATGTTGGCGTTGAGGGAGGCGTATTTAGAGTAACTGAGGGGCTTCAGCAAAAGTATGGTGAAGCGAGAGTTTTTGACTCTCCACTTGCCGAGTCTGGAATTGTTGGAACTGCAGTAGGAATGGCTGTTGCCGGTTTAAGGCCCGTGGTTGAGATGCAGTTTTGCGGGTTTATCTATCCCGCTTTCAACCAAATTATCAGCCATGCATCACGTATAAGAAACAGGTCCAGAGGTGCTTTTGAAACACCAATGGTTATAAGAATGCCCTATGGAGGTGGAATAAACGCTCTGGAGCACCATAGCGAGAGTATGGAGTCGATATTTGGTCATATTCCAGGCTTAAAGGTTGTTGTCCCATCTACCCCTCATGACGCAAAGGGGATGCTTATATCTGCTATAGAGAGTAATGACACAATTCTGTATATGGAGCCAAAAAGATTATATCGTGCCATTAAGCAGGAGGTAGCAGAGGGTAAATTTACAATCCCGTTAGGGAAGGCGAATGTATTGACTCAAGGATCTGATGTTACTGTTGTTGCCTATGGGGCAATGATAAGAGAGGTTCAAAAGGCCATGATTATGGCCAAAGAGGCAGGAATAAGTGTAGAGCTTATTGATCTGAGATCCATTTACCCGATAGATAGAGAGACTATAGCAAAATCTGTAAAGAAGACCGGACGTATTATAACCGTAACAGAGGGGCCTCGTACATATGGAGTTGGATCAGAAATAAGTCAGATTGCCATTGAGGAGGCTTTTCTTCATTTGGAGGCACCCCCTGCAAGAGTTTCGGGATTTGACGTCATTGTTCCGCTTCCAAAGGGCGAACACCACTATATGCAGGATCCTTATAAGATTTTTTATGAAATAGAAAGAATTGTAAAGTATTAAAATTATGAGATATATATTTAAATTTCCTGATATTGGCGAGGGACTCGAAGAGGGAACCATCGTTGAGTGGCATGTAGAAAAGGGCCAGTCGGTTAAGATGGGAGATGCATTGGTTACAATGGAGACAGACAAAGTTGTGACTGCTATCCCCTCTCCAAAAGATGGTGTTATAGCAGCTAAATTTGGAAAAGAGGGTGAGATTATTCATGTAGGATCTGCTTTAGTTGAGATAGAGATTGCCGGAGTAGATGGAAAGGAGGCGGTCGAAGAGGCCTCTAAACCACTGTCAGAGAAGAAGAGTGTAGAGCCTATAGAGGAAGAGGGAGCTGGAGTTGTTGGAACCCTGGAAGTTGCAGGAAACAGTATGGTTCTCTCTGCCAGCAGGGAGGGTGTTACACAATCTATGGGAGAGAGTGTCAGAGAGAGAAAAATTCTTGCAACACCAGTCGCAAGAGCTATGGCTAAAGATCTCTCTATCGATATTAATATCGTTAAGGGAACAGGACCGGGTGGAAGGGTTACCAAAGAAGATATAATAAACTTCAAGAGTGACTCTCCCAAATCTAACCTTCTCCCCTCCTCTTCCAACTCTCAATCGGAATCTCAAACTAAGATGAGAGTTGATATTGAACCTCTATCCCAGATTAGGAAAACAATTGCCAAAAACATGTTGCACAGCAAGCACAATGCTGCCCATATGACTGTATTTGAAGAGGTTGAAATATCTGAACTTGAAAGGATAAGAGAGAAATATAAAGAGCAGATGCGAAACGAGGGTATTAAACTCACCTATCTTGCATTTATTGTAAAGGCCACAGCTATGTCTCTTAAGAAGTTCCGATCTCTAAATTCTGAGATGGATACAGAGGGTGGAAAGATGATTTACAAAAACTATTACAATATCGGTATTGCAACAGATACAGATAAGGGGCTTGTAGTTCCTGTAATCAGAGATGTGGATAAGCTTTCTATCAAACAGATTGCCAAAGAGATAATAACTCTTTCCGAAAAAGCGCGTGATGGAAGATTAACACTGGAAGAGATGAGAGACGGGACATTTACTATCACCAGTTACGGCAGTATTGGCGGATTGTTTGCAGTTCCGGTAATAAACTACCCGCAGGCAGGGATTCTTGGAGTTGGAAGGATACATAAAAAGCCGGTAGTTAATGGCAATGAGATTGTTCCTGGTATTGTACTCCCACTCTCACTAAGCGTAGATCACAGAATTGCGGACGGTGGAGAGACTGCAAGATTTATCAACACAATTATGGGATATCTTTCTGATCCTGTAACTCTTTTAATGGATTAAAAACGGAGGTTATTATGTATGATTTAATAGTTATAGGATCTGGTCCTGCAGGATATGTTGCAGCAATACGTGCCGGGCAGGTAGGCCTCAAAACAGTAATTATCGAGAGAGATTCAATTGGAGGAATGTGCCTTAACTGGGGGTGTATCCCATCTAAGTCAATAATGGAGAGTGTTAAGTTATATCAAAGAGTCGCCAAGGATGCAGGCAGGTTCGGGATTGACGGTATAGATAAAAAACAGATCTCATTTAATTGGAACAAAGCTGTAAAGAGATCTGACGGAATTGTAAAAAAACTAACAGCCGGAGTTGAGTTCCTATTAACCAAGAGTGGAGTTGAGATAATTAAGGGCAGTGCAAAAATAGTCTCAAATAACAGTGTATTAGCGGACAATCGCCTAATTGAAGGTAAGAGTATTATTATTGCAACAGGCTCCTCTTCTGAGAGTATTATCTCAGATAACAAGGATCTGGTTGTTGATCCTAAAGAGCTTTTTAGTGAGAGAGTAATTCCTGCCAACATAGTGATTGCAGGGAAATCCTCTGTAGCAACTGAGCTAGCCCAGACTTTTGGAATGATGGAGAGGAATGTAACGATAGTGTCTGATAGTGAAGTTATTATGCCTAAAGCAGACAACTCAATCAGAGATTTTATGCTAAATAAATTCAAAAAAGATAAGATCAAAATTGTCTTTAACAAAGAGTTGACAAATATTACAGGAAAGTGGAGAGATGGTATTTTGAATATTGATGGAGAGGATATTGCCTGTGATATGATTGTAAATGCAAAAGATAGAAAGGCAAATCTAATTGATTCGGATATAACAATTGATACCGCAAATGGTTTTATTAAAGTAGATGACAATTTTGAGACATCTGTAAAGGGAATATTTGCAGTTGGCGACGTAAACGGAATAAGCATGTATGCACATGTTGGATCTGCACAGGGTCTTAATGTTGTTAACAGAATCAGAGGTATCGATGAGAAACTGGATCTGTATAAACTACCCCTTAATATGTATACTGTACCTGAGGCAGCACAGATTGGTCGCACAGAGGAGGAGATTAAGATTGCAGGATATGACTATAAGATAAGTGAATTTCCTTTGTCGGCAAACGGGAAGGCGCTCACAGAGGGGAATACAGAGGGCTTTGTCAGGATTCTCTCCGAAAAAAAATATGGCGAGGTTCTCGGAGTTCAGATTATTGCATCAAACGCAACTGACATGATAAATGAGGCATCAGCTTATATGCAACTTGAGTCTACAGTCTATGATATAGCTAAGACTGTGCATACTCATCCTACTGTATCTGAGGTTTTTATGGAAGCAGGATTTGAAGCGGTAGACAGAGCTATTCATAAATAGAGTTATTGTTGTGAGCAGCACTACAAATCTAAATCTCTCTTACAATCTGCCTGATTCAGAGGTTATGAACTCTGATTCATTGTTTGATTTTTACATTTGGCAACCTGACAAGATCTATATTGTACTTGGAAGGGCAAATAGTATAGAAAAATCGGTTTTTTCCGAGATTGCCCAGAGAGATGGTGTTAGAATTTTAAAAAGAGATACCGGAGGGGAGAGTGTAGTGCTCTCACCCTCTATGCTCGTCTTCTCTTCTAAAATCACGTTGTTAAAACCGGAAAAACCCGGTAACATATTTAGATTAATTAATGAGCAACTTATTAATAGTTTTTTGAAAATCGGTATAGAGAGTCTCTACTCAAAAGGGATCTCAGATATCTCGGTTAACAACAAAAAAATCCTTGGTTCATCTATGTATCTTAAGGGAAAGGTACTCTTTTATCATGCTGTTCTAAATATAAATGAAGATGTATCTTTGATATCCAAGTATCTTAAACATCCTACACGGGAGCCGGACTATAGAGAGGGAAGAGCTCATAATGAGTTTGTTACCTCTTTATATAGCGAGGGTTACACCTTTGAATACAATACTATTAAAGAGGCAGTAACCGACGCTTTTAAGAAACTTTACACGATTCTTGGTGCTAATATGAATTAATTGTGATATCTTTGCAGCTATTTCTACAAAGTCGTTGTTATTGATTACACCGTTTTTGTATAAAATAACTAACAACGCAATTACCGTAATAATAATTCATGACATTTAACGAACTACAGATTATCGAGCCTATTCTTAGAGCCTTGGTAATAGAGGGTTATTCCACCCCGACACCAATCCAGGAACAGGCAATACCAATTCTTCTTAAAGGTGGAGACATATTGGGATGCGCGCAAACAGGCACAGGAAAAACAGCTGCTTTCTCTATCCCGATTATTCAGAAACTTTGTGAGAGCAAAGAGCCAGAGATATTTGACGGAAAAAGAAATAAAAAAGGGAGAAAGAGAATTAAAGCCTTAATTCTCACTCCAACAAGAGAACTTGCAGCTCAAATAGGTGATAGCTTTACAAGCTATGGTAAATTTACATCACTAAAGCACACAGTAATATACGGTGGTGTAAGACAAAGATCTCAGACTGACGCACTCAGAAACGGAGTTGATATTCTTATTGCAACACCGGGTCGCTTATTAGATCTTGTAAATCAAGGATATGCAGATTTAAGACATATAGAGTTTTTTGTGCTTGACGAAGCAGATAGAATGCTTGATATGGGT
The DNA here is from genome assembly GCA_030695305.1 of Bacteroidales bacterium. Taxonomy (GTDB): domain Bacteria; phylum Bacteroidota; class Bacteroidia; order Bacteroidales; family UBA932; genus Bact-08. The sequence continues at coordinate 8,436 of JAUYTB010000012.1, read as the reverse complement.
TTTATAACAGATATAAACAGAGTAATTGATTTGATTCCTCAAAACAGACAGACTCTACTATTTTCTGCAACAATGCCTGTTGAGATTTCGAGTCTAGCCGAATCTTTGTTACATAACCCTTCTAGGGTCTCTGTAATTCCGGAAGAGGCAACTGTTGATCTTATTGACCAGTATCTTTATTTTGCAGATAAAGGTAATAAAACGCCACTTCTTATAGATCTGCTTAATGAAGAGAGTGTTCAATCGGCGCTGATATTCGCAAGAACCAAACATGGTGCGGACAAACTATCAAAAACCCTAACAAGGGCGGGTATAGACTGCGATGCAATTCATGGTAATAAATCTCAGAATGCCAGACAAAAAAGTCTCCTGGATTTCAAAAGAAAGAGAACCAGGGTTTTGATTGCAACCGACATTGCTGCCAGAGGAATTGATGTAAATCAAATCTCTCACGTTATTAATTACGATCTGCCGGAGTCTCCTGAGACCTATGTACACAGAATAGGAAGGACAGGGAGAGCAGGTTACAGTGGAGTTGCCCTATCATTTTGTGATTCAGGTGAACTAGGCCTTCTAAAGAGTATTCAGAAACTGATTGGTAAGGATATAAATGTTGTTAACGGACACGAATTTGAGTGTTCTGTATGCCTTGGGAAGATTGAAAGATTACAAAAAAGTAAGGCGGGAGCCAATCTAAAAGATAAGGTTATTTCACTTAACAAAGATAGCCAGGGAGGCAACCGTGATAAGAGCAGAAGATCAAAAGGTGTTTTCTGGCAAAAGGGAAGACGTAGAAGTGCTTAAATTATAGCGCGCTATTAATAAAGGCTGTCTCGAAAGGGCAGCCTTTTGTTTTATATTAAATATTATACACTATTAGTATATTTGTAGTAAGTATTTGATAAATGATTAACCTATTATGAAATGGTCTCTGAATTCATTCCGCGAAGCTGGAATACTATTTTATCTGTTGCTTCTGTTATGGTTCTTAATCAATCTTATTCAGTCTACCGTTACAGACTTGATTCCTGACGAAGCTTATTACCATTTCTATTCCGAAAATCTTGCCTGGGGTTATTTTGACCACCCTCCGCTTATTGCATTGACTATTAAAATTAGTTCGCTTTTATTTAATAATGAACTTAGTGTTAGGTTTATGACTGTGATTATTCAGTTACTCACACTTATAATTATTTGGAAAACAATTAATGACAAGGAGTATAACAGGCGTAGTGTTCTCATGTTTTATGGAATATCATCCTCAATTGTAATGTTTGTGGTATATGGTTTTGTAACAACACCAGACTCCCCACTCCTACTTTTTACAGCACTGTTTATATTTTCATATAAACGTTTTTTGGAAAAAGAGAGCCCTATAAACTGCTTATTAATAGCAATTTCAATGGCTGGACTTGTTTACAGTAAGTATCAGGGTGGTGTTGTTATTTTGTTAGTGATACTATCCAATCCTAAACTCCTTCTGAATATTAGATTTTGGTTATCCGGTATAGCAGCACTCACTCTTTTGCTACCTCATATTATTTGGCAGATAGATAATGATTTTCCATCTTTTATGTATCATACCGTTGGTAGAGCAAAGCCATTCCGGTTTAAATATTTCTTAATCTACCTTCCTAATCAGATGGCTAACTTCAACCCCTTTGTTCTAACTCTTGTAATATATATTCTTTTTAAGGTAAGGCCTTCAAATCTGTTTAACAGGGCACTTTACACAATAATTGCAGGCATTATTGTTTTGTTTTGGGGAACAACTTTGAGAGGCCATGCAGAACCTCAATGGACTATAGCAGCTTCGGTACCGATGATTATTCTTATTTACCAAACTGCAAAATCGATCAGGGGAGTTAATATTTACTTAAGAAGATTTGTTTTCCCCTCTATAATTTTGCTATTTATACTCAGGATTGTAATTGCATGTGACTCTATTCCAATAAGGCTTGAATTCTATAATCAAAAGAGATGGGCAGAGAGCATTAAGGCAATATCACAAGATAGAGCTGTTATATTTACCGATGGATATCAAAGACCCTCAACCTATAAATTCTACACAAAAGAGGATGCTTTTACTGTAAATTCGGTGTTTTACAGAAGAAATCAGTATGATTTGAATAGTTATAAGAGCAGGTTTCTTAACCGTGGAGTAATGATTGTCAGTAACAAGAGTGATTCGCTCTCTGCTCCGTTTCAAATCTATGGAAGAGACACTATATATGTCAGATATACAGATAATCTGACTCTTACTTCGGATGTTTCAATTCTATTTAATATACCTAAGGGTACTATCTTTGAAAAAGGGGGAGAACATATGGCTGATGTTAAGTTAATAAACTTTAATAAATTCCCTATAGACTTTAATAACAAGGAGTTTCCCTCATTTTTTAAGGTGCTGTTAACAGATCAAAAAAAAGGTATAGTTACTCTTGATGCACTCTTTTCTCCGCCTTTTAATATTTTGGAAAAGCACGAGGAGATTTTGGGCACTATAAAATTCTCGATACCCGAGAATATAGAACCTGGAAGTTACAAATTGATGTTCTCAATAAAAACAGAGCCATTCAGAGAGGGTTTTAATAGTAAAAACGTCAAAATTGAGATTAAATAAAATGTGTTTTTACTTTAGACAGAGCAAAGAGGCACTTGAGGTTGCAAACAGATTCAGGGTGAAACTCAAAGATGGTGAGGAAATTATTAAATCTTCGTTTATAAATGGTTTTACACATCCCCATTGCTCTCTTATAACCGATAGGAAGCCAGAATTGGTGCAGAATTTTGAATGGGGAGTTATCCCGCGCCATTCAGACAGATCAATTCAAAGATATACTCTAAACGCTAGAATAGAGAGTATTAGTGAAAGACGATCATACAAAAATCTTATAACATCCAGATGTTTAGTCATAGCAGATGGCTTTTATGAATGGAAAGAGGGAGTGCCCAAAAAGAGATATCTTATATCCTTACCGGACAACTCTCTTTTTGCATTTGCAGCTCTCTATTCATGTTGGAAAACATCCCCGGAAGATTCAGAGATTAGATCATTTACTATTTTAACTACAGAGGCCAATGAACTGGTTGCCTCTGTTCATAAAAGAGGGAGAATGCCTGTTATTTTACACCAAAAAGATGAGATTGACTGGTTAAGTGGTATAGATTATAATGAATTTGCATATCCCTATTCAAGAGATCTATTTTTAACTGAATCTCCTGTTGATTCAGGAATTAGTGAAAAAAAAAGAGCCCGTAATGATGATCAACGGACTCTTTTCTAAAACAAATCAACGATTATTCAATATCAATCAATCGAACTGGCTTTGGCTTTGCCTCCTCTTTTTTGGGAATAAGAATCTTTAGAATTCCATTCTCATACTTAGCTTTAATTTTGTCGCTATCAACAGTAGCCGGTAGTGAAAATGAGCGGCAGAAAGATTGATAACTGAATTCACGCTTTGTGAAACGACCCTCTTCTGAGCTTGTTCTTTCATCTTTTTTCTCAGAAGATATTGTAAGTACATTCTGTTTAGTCTCTAATTTGAAATCCTCCTTCTCCATACCTGGTGCAGCCATCTCTACTTCAAATTTTTCTGTAGTCTCTATTATATTAACCGATGGTAATGTAGTATTGGTCATTGAGTAGTTTCCAAGCGACCAGTCATTCCAATCCTGGTTAATAAAGTCATTAAACAGATTCGTCCACATTGGTAGATTCTCTCTTCTTCTAATCAGTGTCATAATAACCTCCTTTTTAATTTAAATATTTTTAATGTTTTTTTGGAATAAATTCATATTACTTTTTCCAAAATTTATACCAATGGTTAAGAGCCGAATTAATCTGACATTATGTCAGATTAATTCGGCTCTTAACTATGTAAAATATTTATTACTAGTTAATTAATTTGTTTTGAAAAAATAGAATATTTAGTGTAATACAGAGAGTATCCAATTTTTAATAGTTTCAAGAACCTCAGCATTGATAGTCTCTTCAATTGTTGAGTATTCATTGGGGTGACCGCTCTTTGCGTATTGAAAAAGATGATTCAACCCTTCGAATTCAATAGTTGTAACATTGATGTTACTGTGAGTAACAACCTTGTTGTTTGGACGCTCTTCTCCTGTTATCGCATAAAAAATTGCGTCAAGATTCTCTTTTGAAGGGACCTGTAGGTCTTTAGTGCCATTAATAGCCAGTACGGGGCAGGTGATATATTTTAACGCATCAGATGGATTGTAATTAAGAAAGAATATCATCCATGGCGATGTTAGAGAGTTTACCTGTTGTTTAATTGCACTCTCGGGGATACTTCCTTTTGTCTCTCCTCTTAATATCTCGGCAACTCTTACCCTTACCGCAGAGAGATCGTCAATATCATTGCACAATAAGTCAAATATCATTTCATTAATCTTGCGGTAGGATGCAATATCCTCTGCAGATATACCTCCGGCTGAAGAGATAAGCTCTTGCTGAGCAAGAATAATCTCTTTTCCCGGCAATGCAGTTGCTGCCATCAATACAATAAATGAGATCTCATCCCTATATTTTGAGGCAACCATAGATGCAACTGTTCCCCCTTCACTATGCCCAATTAGACCAATTCTCCCGATATCACCTCTCTCTCTTAGGAATTGGCACGCCCAGTAAACATCCTCGGCAAAATCGGTTGTTATCGCCTTAGCGAAATTTCCCCCTGATAAACCAAATCCTCTGTCATCAAAACGCAGTACTGCAAATCCTGCTTTGGTAAGGTGGTCCGAGAGAATAAGAAATGGTTTATGCCCCATAATCTCCTGATCTCTGTTTTGAGGGCCGCTGCCACTTATTAAAATTATAGCGTTATATACTGAATCCTTTTTTGGAAGAGTGAGTGTACCGGATAGTACGATGCTATCTTTGTAATTAGTAAAGAGTATCTCTTCACTTCTGTAAGGGTATGGTTTGTCAGGAGTCTGTGGTCTTCCGGAGCCAAGCGGAGCTCTTCTTGAGAGATTAAGAGGCAAAGATAGGCCTGACTGCCTGAAAGTCCCAATAATCTTATCTCCGGTACAAACTCCGGTATACTCCATCATTATAGATGAGTGTTTAATTTGAAGAAGAGAATTTTCAAAAGTGACCGACTCTATCTCAATATCAGAGACGCCCTGAGATGGACTATCCATTGTCCCTTTTAAAGAGTTTCCAACTAATGAGATAGTAAATGATAAGGGTAAAGATGTGTTTTCAATCTGTAAAGTCCCATACCATTTTCCTTCAATTGTTTGAGTATAAAGAGGTTTACAGAATAAAAACAGTAAGATAAAGGAGAAGATAATAGCTTTGTTTATTCTCATATTAAAGAATTGTAAATTGAACCTGAGCTCCAAATGAGAGATATTTGAAGTCCATAACAAACATTTGAATATAGATATGATTGAAAATTAATAAATTGCCACCAAGATTAATATTTCTGGTATCGTACTCGGCTATAAGATTGAGTTTTTTAAAGAAAGATGGAGAAAAAGTAACACCTCCGGAGAGAGGAGACTCCAGTGACTGCTTCTTGCTTGATATTATATTATAAGCAGCATGAAATCCAAGAGTGTTTCCGGTAATATTTATATGCTTACTAAGAGCTAAGTAGTGTGTACCAAAATACTTATTGCCACTGTTATTACCCAGATTAATCCCGCTGCTGACATTGGTTGTTGTAATTACATCATTAGATCCTATAACTATTGATGGGGTATATCTCCTCTCTTTAAGAATCCTGAATCTTACGCAAATTGCTCTGTCTACGTTGGTAAATTTACCTTCATTATAAAGATCGAAAGCAGTATTGGTTATTGCTGCCTCCATAAAAGGGAGAAAAGTAACATTAAGAAAAAAGTTAAAAGTGTTATAGTCCCAGGTATCCGGAGTCATCTTAGTGTTAAGGAAGTTGCCTCCAATTTTGACAGTTCCGTCATCTGCCATAACAGCAGAAGGGCTGTTCAAGAGTCCTGTTACCCCCATAGAGCTTTGAGAGTAGAGATAAAATGAGGAGACTGTAAGCAACAAAGTTGCAAAGAGTCTCCTCATATTTATTGAAATTAACCTCATAACAGGTTAAATTAGAGCTTAGTTTGTACCGCCGCCACCGCCGCCGTGAGTTCCGTGAGTATAGTGCATATCTTCGAAGAAGAGAGATACTGCCCCAGCAGAGTGAACCTCTATTACAATAGGAATGTTTGCAAGAGATGCAGTATTGGTTAAATTGATTGTAAATCTGTTTCTATCCACAGCCTGCTTTCCGGTAGTTACGAGTTTGTAGTCTGTCTGAATTGTTCTGTTTACAGAGATATTATCACTAACAACAGCTAACTGAGAAAGAGCAGCATTGTTACCATAGTATGGCTTGATAAAATCCTCAATCATTGCCTTAAGTTTGTTGATATTTTCAGTCCCGGTGATACCGGCATTAGCAATCAATGTATTAAGCGGAGTCGAGAAAATATATCCATTTTTCCTTTGAATAGCAATTGATGTCACTACCTTTGGAGTTACAGATCTGTTTTCTATGACATTGTCAATTACATTAACAACCTCTTCTGTTGCTCCTAAGTAACTTCTTGTAATAACAAAAGCAACTTTATAAAAAGAGAAGTGGTTGATTGACGTTCCGTACTTATTTGTGGTTGAACTGAATGATACCGGCTGACCTTTAACCTCCCATACGTTTAGTGTTTCATTGAAGTACTCCAACTGAACATTTGTGAATCTGTAGAGTGATGTCAGAGGATTATCAACAACCAACGGAAGAGGGTTACTGAACTGGAGTCCGGATGGTTCAAATCTGAACACAGCAACTCCAGGATTGTTTACCTGACCGGCAATAATATTTGGTGTTGTAACTGCTGTAATGTTAATGGAGCCAGTTACAGTCTGTCCGTTTTTGTCGGTTACTGTAGTACCTGCTGGGATTGTTAATGAAGCCGGAACTGTACCGGTGATATTTATTGTTCCTCCGTTTGCAGGGGTGATTGGAGTAACTCCCGGAACAAACGGTACCATTGTAACACTGATGTTGAATGTAATAGTATGGTTTGGTGCAGCTGCCTGAAACTCGAGACTATAGGTAGAGCTGAAAAAGTCAGTTTTTGTAAATGAAAGGGTGTATTTCCCTGCAGTTGTAAGATCTTTGAATTCGAATGCACCGGTTGCATTAGTTGTCTGAGTTAGAACTCCCATACTAACAACAACACCCGAAAGAGGTAAATTTGTCTGCTGATTAAGTACCACACCCTTAATAGTATATTTGGCAGGAAGAGGTTGAGGCACTGGAGGAGAATCCTTTTTTTCACAAGAGGTTACTCCTGCAAAAGATACTATCAGGGTTGCGAGAAGCATTGTCCTGATTAACATGGTTAATTTTTTTCTTGCATTCATAATAAGTAAGTGTTGTATAATTGTAGATTATTTTTTATTAATTAATTGGTTATCTGTTTGTTAAAAAAGTTAAAACTACTGCTCTCTTTGGGAGATGTAAAATACATTCTGCCCCTTAGAGGGTATGGCCTTGCTATATATTCAATGGAAAAATGATCGGCAGAGCTTACATTTATTCGCCTTGTCTGCTTTTTCTTGTAAGGCGGTAATGCAATTGAAAAGAAGAAACCTCCATTTAGAAGATAGCTCTCGAACTGCAGGGTCTGTACATAGAAACCAATGGCCCCGTTCTTGAAGTATCTTATAATCTCACCTCTTGCAGCAATATCATTCTCCAGGTACTTTGTGATGTTGAAATTAAAAAGCAGATTTGAATTCTTTATCTTGGTAAAATAGTTTGCACCTGCTCTCCATGTTATATCTCCAAACTCTTCAAACAGCCACTTATCAAAAAGAGGTAGTGACCATCCTGTGATACCGGCTTGGGCGTAAACAGAAAAGTTTCCGGACAATGGCTTAAGAATTTTCAGGTCTGCACCCGATCTGAAGAGGTTAAAGTTCCCGACAGTGGCTAAAATATGAAAGTTTCCGGGAAGCCTTAACTGCTGACTGAAGGTAACAAATCCCGGTCTTACCCTGCTCTCCTCTATGGAATACTCGTCATAAACAGGAATAATCACCTGAGCAGTTATCATTGCTCCTCTCCAAAGAGATAGTTCTAATGTAGGATTCAGATTGGCCTGAACAACATACATCCTGTCCAGCCGGGAGTTCTTAAAACGGAACTGAGGATAGAAAATAAGATTGGCACTCCAGCTCCTGTTATTGTGGAATCTGCCTTTTTTTCCGTCAATATTTGAAAGAACGTTAATTTTTTTATCTACGGAAAAGTCCTGTTTCCAGATAATATTTCCATTTAGATCTCTTATCCCGGAAGAGGCCTGAAGTCTGTGAACAGGAATTCTCTCTTCCATCAATATTACTTCAAAATTTTCACTTTCCAGTGTTTTTGAGAGGTTTTC
>JAUYTB010000004.1 GCA_030695305.1 Bacteroidales bacterium | reverse complement strand
CGCCCATAGAAGCCTAGGCATCCTCCGTTCGCCCTTAAGTAACTTCTTATTACGAAATTGTAGTCCCTTAAATATTATTTAACAGACCCAATCATTTTAGTTTTTTTTGCTCGAAATAAATCTTATTTTCATAAAATTATCTCTTCTTTTCTTTACCTCTTTATCTCTCTCAAAACGTCAAAGAACTAACCGTTTTTTCTCAAACGGGCTGCAAAGGTAGCCACTTTTTTTTAACCTCCAAATTTTTTCAGTGAATTTTGTGAAATAACCCAAACAACATCCAAACTCAGGCACAGAAGTACAATTTTATTATCTTAGCCAAAATTTATTGTTCTGCCTCGATATAGAAATAAGCAAAAAAAGAGTCCCCAAGATTTAAAAAATGAACCGGAAAGAGAGGCCGGATTGGTAGAAACAGAATAGCAAAAAACCAGGTGAATTGGAAAGAGAGGCCGGAAAGAGAGGCGAAGATAGATAGATAGATAGATAGATAGATAGATAGAAACAGGATTGCACAATAAAAATAACCGAACCGGGGAAAAAGAGCCAGATAGATAGAAAAAAATAATAAAACCAGAATAATTATAATTATGAGAAATGTAACAACTACTATTTTTAAAAGAGTATTTGCTGTTGGTATACTCTTTATACTATTTGCAAAAAACGGAGATGGCTGTACAAATCTAATGGTTACTCCCGGAGCATCGGCAGATGGATCATCCATGGTGAGTTATTCTGCCGATTCACATACCAGATACGGGGTTCTGGTTCACTATCCGGCAATGAGCTATCCTAAAGGGACTATGGTTAAAATATATGAATGGGGTAAGGATAGATATCTGGGAGAGATACCTCAGGTAGAGAGAACATACTCTGTAATAGGAAATATGAATGAGTACCAGCTTGTAATTGGAGAGTCCACATGGGGAGGAGTTAAGAGTCAGTTCGATCCGGAAGGGATTCTTGACTACGGATCGCTAATCTACCTTGCACTTCAGAGGTCAAAGACAGCAAGAGAGGCCATAAAAGTTATCACCGAACTGGCTGACAAATACGGCTATGCTTCCACAGGAGAGTCTATCTCAATTGCAGACAAAAAAGAGGTTTGGTTTTTGGAAATCATAGGAAAAGCTCCAAAAAAGGTAAACGGAGTTAATGTAAACAAAGGGGCAGTATGGGTTGCGGTCAGACTACCTGATGGAACAATATCTGCACATGCCAATCAGGCAAGAATAACAAAATTCCCTCTTAATGACCCGGAAAATTGTCTTTATGCGCACGATGTTATCTCACACGCCAGAGAGCAGGGCCTCTTTAAAGGAGATAACAGAGATTTTAGCTTTGCAGATACTTACGGGCCGGCAGAGGCTTCTACAATAAGAGGATGTGATGCAAGGGTTTGGAGCTTTTTTAACAGATTTGCAAATGAGGATATGCAACACTACCTGGCTTATGCGATGGGAGATGTAAGCAAAAAGAGGATGCCCCTGTATGTAACTCCAAAGAGAAAACTATCTGTAAAAGATGTAGCAGATATGATGAGAGACCACTACCAGGGAACAGCCATGGATATGACAAATGATATTGGAGCAGGAGGCAACGCGCTGCCATACAGATGGAGACCAATGAATTTTGAAGTAGATGGCAAAACCTATATTAACGAAAGAGCTATAGCAACACAGCAGACAGGTTTTTGGTTTGTTGGACAGAGCAGATCAAATATTCCCGATGAGATAGGCGGCATTTTCTGGTTTGGAGTTGATGATGCAGCAACCTCCCCTCTTACACCGGTTTACACATCATCCAAATCTATCTCCAGACACTATGCCCTTGGTAATGGATCTATGCTCGAATACTCTCCCCAATCTATGTTTTGGCTGACAAACAGGATTGCTCAGTTTGCATACCTCAGATATAACCATATTGGTGCAGAGGTGAGATCGGTTATTGACAATCACGAAAATGCCAGGATTGCAGAGGTTGAGGCAATTGACAAAACAGCAATGATATTGCTTAAAGATAATCCTGCGTTTGTAAGTGAATTCATTACCAATTATTCGGTCAATACTGCCAACTCTCTATTTGAGAAGTGGAAAAAACTGGATGAATACCTTCTTGTTAAATACATAGATGGCAATACAAAAAAACAGAATCCCGACGGATCTTTCATGAATAATGGTCACTCACCTGTAATACCTCCAACACCTGATTTCCCGGGATATACCGATCTCTGGAAGAGAGCTGTAAAAGAGGACGCCGGCTGTAGACTTTCATTGTAATATTTTGTGGGATAAGAGAATGATTCATATTTGTTAGAAACAATAGTAAAATCTTTTACTATTATTATAAATTAAATTATATTTGCATTTGTACCGGAGTATAATATCCGTGGAGAGCAGATAACCTTAAGATCTAAACTAAATATGAAAAAATTCTTAAATCAATTTAAAAACGAAGATTGGATTGCCACATTTATTGGAGCTATTCTGATTCTGCTTGTAATTTTTGTGCCCTCATTAGGCAAGGTAAAATACCAATTCCCAGAAGGGTATCCTGCATGGATGGCCAAAGTTCCGTTTGAGGTGACAAAATTTATTTTTATTGCAGGTCTTAGTGCAATAGGATTAAAGATCCTTGGAGTAAAACTTAAATGGTTCCCGCTATCGTTCCTGTTTATCTATGGCATATCATTTTTAGCTCAGTATGTAAGTGGTCTCTCATTCATTAAAAGCACAGGTTTTGAGGCCGTCTTTTTCTCAGTTGCAGTTGGTCTTTTAATTAGGAACACAATAGGTTTGCCAAAATGGATGGCCGCAGCAGTAAGAAGCGAGTTTTACATAAAGGCGGGTCTTGTAATAATGGGAACATCTATCCTTTTTGGAGAGATTATGAAAGCCGGGTCATATGGCATGATTCAGGCTATAATAGTAGTGCTTACTGTTTGGTATTTTTCATTCTGGCTTGCCAGAAAAATGGGTGTAGACAAGGAGATGGCCATAATGCTTTCAAGTGCAGTATCTATATGCGGTGTATCGGCAGCAATTGCCTCCTGCGGAGCAATTAAGGGAGATGGGAAAAAACTCTCTTTTGTTGTCTCTCTTGTGTTGGTTGTTGCTGTTCCCATGATGTATATAATGCCTTACCTCTCCCAATTAATGGGCCTTTCTCAGGAAGTTGCCGGAGCCTGGCTTGGTGGAACAATAGATACCACAGGTGCGGTTGTTGCAGCCGGAAAGTTCCTCGGTGAGATTGCAGAATCTCAGAGTGTGATAATAAAATCATCTCAGAATGTACTGCTTGGTGTTGCTGCGTTTGCAATATCAATCTACTGGTCATTCAAAGGTACCAATACCGACATTAAGCCATCACCATCAGTTCTTTGGGAGCGATTCCCTAAATTTGTGCTTGGTTTTATTCTGGCATCAATCGTCTTTAGCTTCTTCCTGGAGCCAGCTACGGCAAAATCCCTAAGCGGATCGGCTAAAGCTTTGAGAGAGACTCTTTTTTCTGTTGCCTTTGTCTCAATAGGACTAGAGACTGACTTTAGAAAAATCTTCACAAAAGAGAATAATAAATATACAGCGACCTTCCTTATAGCTCAGCTTTTCAATGTTATTGTTACATTGATTGTTGCCTATCTGCTCTTTGGTAAATATGAATTCTCTTTTGGGTTTTAGATCTTATCTTTTAGATATCTAGCATAAAAGGGTTATCCTACTTTGCAGATGTTTCAAAAAGAAGAAGTGCCCTATCCATTTTGGATTTAATATCACTGTTAGATAAATTGCCTATACTTCCTTTGTGAGTATGGGCAATTTCTCCTTTAGTGTGAAACATCCCACTATTAACCTCATCGCCAACCTCTTTATAGGCATCCCTAAAAGGAGTACCCTCAAGAACTCGTCTGTTTACCTCCTCTACAGTAAAGAGATAGTCATATTTTTTGTCCGACAGGATATTCTCGTTAACCCGGATATTGCTCAACATAAAATGGGTCATCGCCAATACTTCGTGAATTGAGTCCAGTGCAGGAAACAGAACCTCTTTAAGTAGCTGAAAATCTCTATGGTAACCGTGAGGGAGGTTTCTAGTAATCATCGAGATCTCATTTGGAAGAGACTCCGCCATATTACATCTGCCACGAATAATCTCCCAAACATCCGGATTTTTTTTGTGAGGCATTATACTAGATCCGGTTGTCAACTCATCCGGAAAAGAGATGAATCCAAAATTACCGCACATATAGATTATCGCATCGGTTGCCAGCTTGTTGATAGTTGAGGCAACAGAAGATACCGCCTGAGCCAAGGCCTTTTCACTCTTTCCTCTGCTTAATTGGGCTGCAACTGAGTTGAAATTCATGGTGCCAAACCCAAGGATTTTTGTTGTCATCTCCCTATCCAGAGGGAAAGAGCTGCCATATCCGGCAGCAGAACCCAGAGGATTCTGATCTGCAACCCTCCACGCTGCATTTAGCATATAGATGTCGTCTATCAGAGACTCTGCATATGCTCCAAACCAAAGACCAAAAGAGGATGGCATTGCAATCTGCCAATGAGTATAGCCGGGCATTAATGCCCCTTTATATCTCTCGCTTAGCATCTGCAAAAGATCGAAAAGAGCAACAATCTCATCTTTAATGGCATTGATCTCCCATTTGAGATAGAGCTTTATATCTGTAAGAACCTGATCGTTTCTGGATCTGCCGCTATGGATCTTTTTCCCGATATCCCCAACCCTTCTTGTTAGTGTAAGCTCTATTTGAGAGTGAATATCTTCTACCCCATCCTCAAGCGAGAACTCTCCACTCTCAATCTCCTGCTCAATCATCTTAAGCTGGGTCGTAAGTATTTTCAACTCATCAGAGGAGATAAGAGATATACTCTCAAGCATCTCTATATGAGCAAGAGAGCCCTGTACATCAAAAGGTGCAAGTCTAAGATCCAACTCTCTGTCCCGACCTACGGTAAACTTCTCCACCAGGGCATCTGCCTTAAGTCCTTTGCTCCACAATGTACTCATAATTATAATTTTAAATTCATCAAAAAATTGACATAACCGTCAATGCCACTCTTTATCTCATCAACAGTAATATATTCATCTGCTCTGTGTGACCTTGCCGAATCACCAGGCCCCATTTTAATTGCTGGAACTGCAAGTCTCATCCAGTCTGAGGTTGTAGGAGAGACATATGTCTCAACTCCGCACTCTTCAATTGCCTTTATAAGAGGGTGGTTTGCCGGGGTAGATGAAGATCTGTTGAGAAGATTTCTTGCTGTTATATCACTCTTTAATATAGATTTTAACTCGCTCATTATTTGCTCATTACTATACATATCTGTAGGTCTGATATCGACAACAAATTTACATATATCGGGAATGACATTATGTTGCGTCCCCGCCTCAATCTGAGTGACAGTAAGCTTAACACGACCCATCACCGGAGATAGTTTGTCAAATGAGTGTCCCTGCAATCTTAAAATATCATTAATTGCAATATCTATAGCATTGATTCCCTCATCCCTTGCAGCATGACCGCTTACCCCTTTTGCAACAGCATCAATCACAAGCAGTCCCCTCTCTGCAATTGCAGCTTTCATCTGTGTTGGCTCTCCTACGATTGCAGCATCTACCCTGCCGACCTCATTGAGTGCAAGAGAAATACCATTTTCTCCCGAGTTCTCCTCCTCGGCAGATAACAGTAGAATAAGATTATAGGGTAAAACTATACCATTATCTCTTATCCGGAGAAAAGCCATAATCAAAGAGACTACCGCACCTCCGGCATCATTACTCCCCAGACCGGCTACCTTATCGGTAAAAAATGGTGGCATAATGGGATCAAAAGTATAACCAAAAGATGGCCTTACTGTATCTATATGGGAGTTTAGCAGAAGAACCGGGGCCCCGGGGTTTGTAGAATTGTGTCGTGCAATAATGTTATTATTTACCCTTTGCACTTTCACGCCTCTCTTTTCCAGATACTCACAAATATGAGCAGAACATCTCTCCTCTAATCCGGAAAAAGATGGTATTGAGACTATATCCCTCAAAAGATCTGCTGCTGCACAATAAGTACTCGCGTTCTCGTTATACAAAGGATTTGAAGTCATAAAAATAAATTTTATAAAGAGCTATTTTAGAACAGTTCCGGTATCATTACCCAGATTTGAAGCGTGTTTTATAAAGACCTCAGATACACCGTTGTCTATTGCATAAAAAGCATTGTCCATCTTTGGAATCATTCCGTCACGTATAACCTTAGCTCCCTTTAAAGCTTCGTAGCTATCTTTTGTGATTAGAGGAATAACAGATTCCGGGTCATCAGGATTTGAGAGAACTCCCTTTTTTTCGAAACAGTAGATCAGCTCTGTATGGTACTCTTTTGACATTGCAATGGCTATTGACGATGCCATTGTGTCTGCATTTGTGTTGAGAATCGATCCGTTTCTATCGTGTGTAATAGCACAAAAAACAGGTGTAATTCCTCTTCCCAGCATGCTTATCAGAAGCCCTGTGTTGATCTGATCAGGATCTACATCCCCTACATAACCAAAATCAACAGGAACAGGTGACCTTTTAACCGCTGGCACGCAATCTCCGTCAGCTCCGGACAATCCAATGGAATTACAACCTATCTTTTGCAGTTTTGCTATAATACTCTTATTTATCCAACCTGCATAGACCATTGATACCAGCTTTAATGTCTCCAGATCGGTAATTCTCCTACCATTATGCATCAATGTCTCTATTCCAAGTTTTGAGGCCATCTCACTTGCCATTACGCCTCCACCATGAATGAGAATTTTTGGGCCATCAATATTAACAAATTTATTGAGGAAAATATCGAGATCGTCGGCCTGATCAATAATATTTCCTCCAATTTTTATTACGGTCAAAGTCTTCATTTCCCTTTAATTAAACTGTTTATAACGATAAAATATTCTAAAGAGCTCTTAACATCTCTCTTATAACTACCTGCGCAGATACTACCCTGTTTGCTGCCTGTGGAACCACAATTGAGTCTACACCCTCTATAACATCGTCTGATACTATCATATTACGTCTCACGGGGAGACAATGCATAAATTTTGCATTCCGGGTGAGTTGCATCTTCTCAATATCGACCATCCAACTTCTGTCAAGAGATAAAATCTGACCATATGTATCATCATTAAATGACGACCAGTTTTTTGCATATATAAAATCGGCATCTCTATATGCCCTCTCTCTGTCGTATTGTACCTCCGCATCACCAACAAACTCTTTGGATAGTTCATAACCCTGAGGATGAGTTATAACAAACTCATAATCCATCCTGTTCATCCACTCGGCAAAGGAGTTAGCAACTGCCTGAGGTAGTGCTTTTGGATGTGGAGCCCAAGTAAGAACAACTTTGGGTCGCTTTACCGTCTTGTACTCCTCTATCGTTATAAGGTCGGCAAAGCTTTGCAGTGGGTGTCTTGTTGCGGCCTCCATACTGAAAACCGGCCTGCCGGAATATTGAATAAACTGATTAATAACAGTTTCGTTATAATCATCCCTTTTATCAACAAGAGAGGCAAATGCCCTGACTCCGATAATATCACAGTAAGATCCCATAACGGGGATAGCTTCAAGAATATGCTCCGGTTTATCTCCATCCATAATAACTCCTCTCTCTGTTTCGAGTTTCCAGGCACCCTGATTGATATCCAATACAATAACATTCATTCCAAGGTTCATGGCCGCCTTTTGGGTACTTAGTCTGGTCCTTAGACTTGAGTTAAAAAAGATCATAAGAAGAGTTTTGTCTCTGCCCAAATATGCATCCTTAAA
>JAUYTB010000363.1 GCA_030695305.1 Bacteroidales bacterium | reverse complement strand
TCTCGCAGCTGCCGCCCCATAAAAGGCAGGCAGCTATGGGCGGGAAATAACCGTAAAAACCCGGGAAATAACTCTATATTTTGCCACAAAAGTCGTCAAAGTCCACAACCCTTGCCAAGGTCTACTCTAATATTTTTATCTCATTTGTAATAGAGACACCGGCCTGTTTAAATAATACACCAACAGGGCAAGTATTAACAGTGTGCTCGAGGCACTTTTCGATTTTTTCTATCCTCTCGGATGTATGAATTGACAAAGTAAAGTGTATATCTGTAATTGTTGGAGCATTATGATTTTGCTCTGCAATGAGTTCAACTTCCATCTTTTCAAACTTAAGTCGCATTTTTTCTGCCACCATTGCAAAGATAGTACCTACACATCCACCGAAACTCATAACACACATCTCAAGGGCTGTAGGGCCACTATTGCTACCACCTTTTTCTTCCGGCAAATCTATAACCATACTGTGATTTCTACCGTTGTCAACTACTGATTGAAATTTACGGGTCCAGAGAGAATTTGATTTCATGTTTTAAAATATTTAATAATTTTTACTATTTGTGAATTGAGTCACTATTAATCGTATTTTAATCTTAAAGCTTCATCTGTAATTGTAAGACTAATTGCACTTTTTAGGATATTACTATCCCAAGTATTCAAATTAGAGTGTTGTGTGAAGTATTTTTGAGGAATAGGGTGAGTTCCAAAAACAACCTCCAGCTCATATTTTTCATTAATAAGTTTTTTGAAATACTCCATATAAGGACATGGTGGATAACCAACTAAAAAACCGGTGGCAAAATGGATATGAGTCACTCCGTTTTTCTTCATCTCCTCAGGAGCATACTCAATATTTCCGCCGGGACAACCCCCGCAGGTTGTATAGGCAACAATCTCTGCATCTTTATCTTTGTAACGATTAAATGCGCCTTCACGGTTTCTAAAAGCCCGGAAGCATTTGCCACCTGCACATGTATTGTAACGGTCGCAAATTATAATGCCAATCTTCAACTTTTCCATGATATTTAGTTTAATGAAATTTCAGGAGGTTTTACAATACAAATATAATGAACAAATGCTCATTATCAAAAAAGACCTTGGCAAGGGTTGTGGACCTTGTATGCAAATGTAGATCCTCAAAGCAGGAACGCTTTGTTTATACATTACGGGCTTATAAACCAATTAGCACACAGGGCAAAGCCAGAGTTATTCTCGGGTTTCGGTTATTCTCGCAGCTGCCGCCCCATAAAAGGCAGGCAGCTATGGGCGGGAAATAACCGTAAAAACCCGGGAAATAACTCTATATTTTGCCACAAAAGTCGTCAAAGTCCACAACCCTTGCCAAGGTCATGCATTCATTACTTTTGTCCAGGCCTTTACAAAATCATTAACGAATTTCTCTTTATTGTCGTCTTGTGCGTATAGTTCTGCATAAGAGCGTAGTACAGAGTTAGAACCAAATACGAGATCTACTTTTGTTGCTGTCCATTTTATTGCATTACTCTTTCTCTCTATAATATGATAAAGATTCTCAGTAACAGGCTTCCAGTAGTAGTTCATATCGGTAAGATTTACAAAGAAATCATTGGTAAGCACACCCTCTCTCTCTGTAAAAACTCCATGTTTGGTGTTACCGTAATTTGTGCCCAAAACACGCATTCCGCCAACTAAAACTGTCATCTCAGGAGCCGTAAGACCCATAAGCTGAGTTCTGTCCAGCATTAGCTCCTCTGGGTTGACCGCGTACTCTTTTTTAAGCCAGTTTCTATAACCATCGTGTATTGGCTCCAGAACCGAGAAAGAATCAACATCTGTCATTTCGGCTGTTGCGTCACCTCTGCCCGGACAAAACGGAACTTTGATATCTACTCCTGCATCCTTAGCCGCTCTCTCAATTGCCGCACCTCCACCCAAGACAATTAAATCTGCAATAGAGACTTTTTTCTTTAACCCTAACTGAATCTCCTCCAACTTTTTAAGCACTTTTTTTAGCCGCTCCGGCTCGTTACCCTCCCAATCTTTTTGCGGGGCAAGACGAATCCTGGCTCCATTTGCACCCCCTCTGTAGTCGGAATATCTGAATGTTCTCGCACTGTCCCAAGCGGTATTAATGAGCTCTTTATGAGACAATCCACTGTTAAGAAGTTTTATTTTGAGCTCCTCAATCTCATCCACAGAGAGAGTATAGTCAACTTTTGGAACAGGGTCCTGCCAGATTAGATCCTCATTTGGAACATCGGGCCCCAGATAGCGGCTTTTAGGTCCCAAATCGCGGTGGGTGAGTTTAAACCACGCTCTTGCAAAAACTTTTGCAAAGTACTCGGGCTCTTTATAAAAACGCTCAGATATTTTTCTATACTCTGGATCCATTTTAAGAGCCATATCTGCATCTGTCATCATCGGATTTCGTCTAACACCCGGGATATGAGCATCAAACGGCTTATCCTCCTCCTTGATATTTACCGGCTCCCACTGCCACGCTCCGGCAGGGCTCTTTGTAAGCTCCCACTCGTAGGTGAAAAGCAGATAGAAATAGGTGTTGTTCCATCTGTCCGGATGAGTTGTCCAAGCCCCCTCCAGACCACTCGAAACTGTGTGCTCTGCATTTCCTTTCCCTTTGGGGTTTGACCAACCAAAACCCTGCTCTTCTACCGGTGCGCCTTCCGGGCTGGGTCCTAAGAGCGATGCGTTGCCATTTCCGTGAGTCTTGCCCACTGTGTGTCCACCGGCAGTCAATGCAACCGTCTCCTCGTCATTCATTGCCATACGGCTGAATGTCATTCGCATATCCACGGCAGTCTTTAAAGGGTCCGGATTGCCGTCCACACCTTCCGGATTTACATATATTAATCCCATTTGAACTGCAGCAAGCGGATTTTCCAGCGTCTCACCCTTAGTGCTGTCTGTGTAACGGGATTTACCCAGCCACTCCTTCTCTGCACCCCAGTAGATATCTTTTTCCGGATGCCATATATCTTCCCGGCCTCCGCCAAAACCAAATATCTCGAAACCCATAGACTCATAAGCCATGTTTCCGGCAAGGATAAATAGATCTGCCCACGATATCTTGTTGCCGTATTTTTTCTTGATAGGCCATAGTAGTCTGCGGGCCTTGTCCAGATTGACATTATCCGGCCAACTGTTAAGCGGTGCAAATCGCTGATTACCTGTGTTACTACCCCCGCGCCCGTCGGCAATCCGGTAAGTACCGGCACTATGCCAAGCCATTCTAATCATCAGACCACCATAGTGCCCCCAATCTGCGGGCCACCATTGCTGACTTTGAGTCATAAGCTCTTTTAAATCTGTCTTTAACGCCTCAAAATCGAGTTTAGAAAACTCCTCTTTATAGTTGAAACTCTCATCCAGCGGATTGGTTTTAGTATCGTGCTGATGTAAAATATCTAAGTTAAGTGAATTTGGCCACCAGCTCATCACGGAACTACTTGTATCCGTATTTGCCCCATGCATCACAGGACATTTCCCTTTTTTCAAATTTTCCATATAACATATTTTATGCTTAAAGATATTAAAAAAAAGGGACCTTGGCAAGGGTTGTGGACCTTAAATGCAATTGCATACCTTGGCAAGGGTTGTGAACCTAAAGCCGGAGTTATTCTCGGGTTTCGGTTATTCCCGCAGCTGCCGCCCCATAAAAGGCAGGCAGCTATGGGCGGGAAATAACCGTAAAAACCCGGGAAATAACTCTATATTTAGCCACAAAAATCGTCAAAGTCCACAACCCTTGCCAAGGTGTCTCCTCTCACTAGCCAGTTAATTTATTAATGATCCCTCGAAAAATAAGGCCATGTAGTGGTAAAACTGCGTACCAATATAGTCTGCCCATAAGCCCCAATGGTCTGAAGGTTGCTGTTTGGATTAGCCTATCCCCAACTATTTTGAACTCAAGCC
>JAUYTB010000140.1 GCA_030695305.1 Bacteroidales bacterium | reverse complement strand
TGCTTATGGGCTGATTTTTGTCCCTACCGATAAGGGTAATGTTTTTGCACTAAATGCTGCTGATGGTTCGGTGGCGTGGCGTTATCGTTTCTCGATTGCGCTAATAAATTACGTAAGACCAATTGGTGATAGAAAAATTCTTGTAACGTCTATGGACGGGAAAGTGATATTGGCGAGAGTGAGGGAGTGACCTTGGCAAGGGTTGTGGACCTTGTAAGCGTTTGTGGCTAAATAGAAAGTTATTTCCGTGCTTTTACGGTTATTTCCAGCTCATGGCTGCCTGGCTCTCTATTGGGCCGGCAGCCGTGCCGGAATAACCTAAGCCCGAGAATAACTTTCTATTTTGTAAGGTTTTATTAAGGGTTTATACAGGATTTATTCAGGATTTATTCAGTATTCATACAGGATTTATACAGGATATATTCAGTATTCATATAGGATTTATTGAATTGTGTTCTGGAGATTCCCGCGCGGAGGGGGGACCTTGGCAAGGGTTGTGGACCTTGCATCCTTTTGTGGATAGTTGCATAGATTTTCTCTATATCGGCCACGCTAGAAAGATTTTCAGCTCTGAGATTATTTGCCTTTTTGCAGAATATCAGGGAGTTAGGCCTATTTGAGATTTTTGTTTAATTTGCTAGAAAACAATAAGATGGCAAATAATCTCGGAGCTGAATTGCTAAAGATTCCCGCGCAGCGGTGAAAGCAACTGCGGAGCAGACCTTCTAGAGGGAGACCTTGGCAAGGGTTGTGGACAAGTTAAGTTAAGGTAGAAATAGTTTCAATTTTCAAATATGGGAAATACTAATTTTTATCTAACTTTGATTGGATTAAAAATGAAGTAAGATGATTAAGTCATTCCAAGTAAAAAATTATAGAAATCTTAGAGATATTACCATCGATAACCTAAGCAGGGTTAATCTTTTTGCCGGTAAGAATAACTCCGGGAAATCTACGATATTGGAGGCTATATATATTTATTCTACAAAGGCGAATATAAATAACATCTATCAACTTCTTGAAGAGAGAGGAGATAATATAAATCAAAAATCGGGAGCGCAAAGCACTTTTGAATCCAATTTAAAATCATTAGCAGCTCTGTTTCATAATAGAGAAATTTTATATAACAAAAATGAAATCCTTTTAAGTGCTATTGAAGATAATAATTCCAGTAATTCGATTACTATACAGTTTATTGCTTATAATGAAAGGATTAATTCGGGAAATCAGAGCATTATTCATGAGAAAGTTAAATTAGAGGATCCAAATAATAGTAATTACTCCAGAGTTGGTTTAGAGATTAGTCTAGATAATAAATCATTTATTAATGTTCCTATTGATGCTGGAAGGCCATATAGGTATGGAGTGCATCCCAATTTGTCCTTGCCTCATAATATTCAATATATAAGAACCAGAAGCATTGATAGGGATGTTAATGGTAAATTGTGGGATAACATAACTCTTTCTGAGAAAGAGAAAAATGTAATTGAGGCATTGAAAATAATTGAAAAATCTGCCGAGAGAATTAATTTTATTGAGAATGAGAACAAAGAGAGAACAGCGGTAATTAAGTTAAAAGGGAATGATAATATATATCCTCTAAAGAGTATGGGGGATGGTATAAACAGAATTCTGACAATAATTCTTGCTTTAGTTAATTCCGATGGTGGCTATTTATTGATTGACGAATTTGAAAATGGGTTGCACTATTCAATTCAAGACAAAATATGGGAAATCATTTTTACAATCTCTCAAAAGCTTAATATTCAGGTATTCATAACTACGCATAGTGATGACTGCATAAAATCGTTTACACGGGTTTTGAATAGTTTCAATAAAACTAAAAATTGCGGAAAGCTTATCCGGTTGGAAATCGAGAACGAGTTAATCAGCCAGGTAGATTACAATTACAAAGAGTTAAAGATAGCTTACGATAATAATATTGAAGTTCGTTAAAATGGGGGACCTTGGCAAGGATTGTGGACCTTGTATCCTTTTGTGGCTAAATAGAAAGTTATTTCCCGTGCTTTTACGGTTATTTCCAGCTCATGGCTGCCTGGCTCTATGTTGGGCCGGCAGCCGTGCCGGAATAACCTAAGCACCGGAATAACTTTTCCGGTTTTGGGGGTAATAGTGTTGCATTTTTAATTTTATTTGTATATTTAATCTATATTTGCAACATCAATAAAATAGAGAGATAAGCATATGAAATCAACAAACAATCTAAAAGCTTTTAGAGATACATCTGGTTTTACTCAGGAAAGAGTAGCCTCTTTTCTTTCCATAGAAAGGGGTACTTTGTCTAATTACGAGTTGGGAGCTCGTGAAGCACCTCTTCCAATTTTAATCGAACTGTCTAATTTGTATGGTGTTGATATAGCCGATTTTTATGAAACAGATCCAGAAAAAGTTAAAGATGCATTAATCTGTTCTTTTCGGGTGGATGATTTGACAGACGAAGATCTTAAAGATGTAGCAAATTTTAAAGATATTGTAAAGTCTTACTTGAAAATGAACTATATAGAACATCAATGACAAAGGATATAATCGAAATAAGGGCCAGTGAACTGAGGGCAGAATGGGGTTTATCTTCCGAAGACCCTATACCTGTCAAGCAGCTGATGTTAAAATTAAACATCATTACAATATTTAAATCCTTAGGGGATAGTTTTTCAGGGATGTGTCTACAAAGAAATGACAATAAATTCATTTTAGTTAATTCATCTCATCCAATAGGCAGGCAACATTTTACAATTGCACATGAGCTTTTTCATCTTTTTGTGCAGGAAACATTCGAAATTCATTACTGTAATCCGGGCAACAAATCATCATCTAAACAAGAGCAAAATGCCGATTATTTCTCTTCTGTGTTGTTGATGCCGGAGATGGGTATAAAAAAAATGATTCCACAATCGGAGCTCTTGAGTAAAGAGGTTTCAATGGCAACATTGTTAAAATTGGAGCATTATTTTGGGGTATCGAGAACTGCAATGCTGGTACGTTTAAATACATTGAAATTAATATCCAATAAATTATACAGTCATTTAGTTGGTATTTCCGTGATTCAATCTGCAAAAGAGTATGGCTATGATACTTCTCTGTATATGGCTGGAAACGAAGGGCTGGTAATTGGAGATTATGGCGTAAAAGCTAGAAATTTGTTTGAGAAAGGATTGATATCGGAAGGTCATTATATTGAGCTTCTATCTAAGATTGGCGTTGACCCTACACAAAACAACAACTAATTTGTGTTAGGTTATGGCTGGAGGTAAATTGACAAAAGTAGTTTTGGATTCTGATGTAATAATTCATTTTATTAAAGGTAATTGTCTTAATATACTCCCAAAAATTTTACCCTCCTACTCATTTATACTACTTGATATCGTGTTCAATAACGAATTAGCAGCATCTCACAAGATAATTATTGATAATACCATACAATATTTAAAAACAATTACTATTGTAGAATGGTTACCCGAAAAAGAGGAACGACAAGAATTCATTGCTCTACAAAAAAAATATGGATTGGGTGAAAGTGCAGGAATGGCATATTGCAGATTCAGAAATGATATATTGGCAAGTAGTAATTTAAAAGATATCGTGTATTACTGCAAAGAGAATAATATCACCTATTTTACAACGATGGATTTTTTATATCAAGCTATGAAATCCAAAGTTATGACAGAAAAGGAGTGCGACGAGTTTATTGCTGCGGTTACTAGTAAAGGGAGTAAATTGCCAGTTACTAAAATGAATGAATTTACTCCGCGACTAGTATTATAACCTTAAGGAGGCAGAACATCATTGTTAGGGGGG
Organism: Bacteroidales bacterium; assembly: GCA_030695305.1. GTDB lineage: Bacteria > Bacteroidota > Bacteroidia > Bacteroidales > UBA932 > Bact-08. The sequence goes on along the minus strand of JAUYTB010000140.1, from coordinate 2,908 downwards.
GGCCTTGCCAAGGGTTGTGGACCTTGCAAGCGTTTGTGAGGGGAGACCTTGGCAAGGGTTGTGGACCTTGCATCCTTTTGTGGCTAAATAGAAAGTTATTTCCCGTGCTTTTACGGTTATTTCCAGCTCATGGCTGCCTGGCTCTCTATTGGGCCGGCAGCCGTGCCGGAATAACCTAAGCCCGAGAATAACTTTCTATTTTGTAAGGATTTATTCAGGATTTGTTCAGGATTTATTCACGATTATTTAAGGATTTGTTCAGGATTACTTCAGGATCTGTTCATGATTATTTAAGGATTTTATTTCATGTATAAATGAAATAAATGCTGTATTTGTGGATATTTTACTTGTATAATACAAATATCTGGAGAAGACACCTTGGCAAGGTTGTGTAAGCTCTATTTTGTATATTAGAAAATACAATTATCTTTGTAAAAACAATATTACGATATGGAATATCTATTTTCTAATTTCAGATATTTGGTTTCAATGACTCGGTTAGACTTTGTGCGTTATTTATATTCGGGCATAAATTGGAACAACAGACTAATTGCTATTGTCGGGACACGAGGTGTTGGAAAGACAACAATGGTGTTGCAGCATATCAGTATGAATTATGACATTAATTCGCCTTCTGTACTCTATGTCTCTTTGGATAATTTATGGTTTTCAAGTCATTCACTGTTGGAGCTTGCAGATGAGTTTCACAAAAACGGCGGAAAAGCTCTTTTTTTGGATGAGGTGCATAAATATCCCGGATGGTCAAGGGAGATAAAAAACATTTACGACTCTTATCCGGAGTTGAAAGTCGTTTTCACGGGCTCTTCTATGCTGGATATATATCGTTCCGGTGCAGATCTTAGCCGAAGGGCTATCAAATATACTCTAAACGGTATGTCACTAAGAGAGTATCTTGATTATGAGCATAAAATCAAAATAGCACCGGTAACACTCAGTGACTTACTATCAGATCACATTCCATTATCAGTTGAACTGGCAAAATCATTTCGGCCGGTTGCTATATTGAAGGAGTATCTTAAATACGGATATTTCCCATACTATAAAGAGGACAAAGAGGGTTATTTCAACCGGGTTGCCGAAACCATCAACACAGTGATTGAAGTGGACTTACCGGCAAATATAGATATTGAATATCATACTATTATCAAAATCAAGAAGCTATTTTCCATCATCGCTACGAGTGTTCCGTTCAAACCAAACATCAGCAAACTGGCAGAGCAGATTGGGACAACAAGACCAAGTCTGCTCCATTATCTTGATGCACTTGAAAAGGCTCAGGCAATACTAATGCTGGATAAAGAAGCTACGGGTCTTAAAAGATTGGTTAAGCCAGAAAAGATATATCTGGGCAATACCAATTATGCTTATGCCTTCTCAGTAGATAATGCTAACATTGGCAATTTGAGAGAGACCTTCTTTTATTCTATGTTAAATGCGACAAACAAAGTGGCTTACTCAGATAAAACTGATTTTACAGTCGACGATAAATACCATTTTGAAATCGGAGGCAAAGAGAAAAACCAAAAACAGATTTCTGGTCTCAAAGAGGCGTATATTGTTAAAGATAACATAGAGACAGGATATTTAAATCAAATACCTCTTTGGATGTTCGGGCTGCTGTATTGACCTTGGCAAGGGTTGTGGACCTTGCAAGCGTTTGTGAACGGAGAGGGAGACCTTGGCAAGGGTTGTGGACCTTGTATCCTTTTGTGGCTAAATAGAAAGTTATTTCCCGTGCTTTTACGGTTATTTCCAGCTCATGGCTGCCTAGCTCTACGTTTGGCCGGCAGCCGTGCCGGAATAACCTAAGCCCGAGAATAACTTTCTATTTTATAAGGATTTATTAAGGGTTTATACAGGATTTATTCATTATTTATTCAGCATTTATACAGGATTTATACAGGATATATTCAGTATTCATACAGGATTTATTGAAATGGGTTCTGGAGATTCCCGCGCAGCGGTGAAAGCAACTGCGGAGCAGACCTTCTAGAGGGAGACCTTGTAAATGCTCTTAGCTAGTTTCATCCCTATACGTTTTTTGCCACGGAGAATCTCGCTCATTCGTGCTTCATCGGCTCCGTCATCTTCTCTTGTATTTGCGCAATTAGTGGGTTGATAGGAATTGGATGTGGTGTTTTTTATTTATTCTTCTTGACCATAGACCTGTAAGATTATTTTTTAATTGTTCAGGTTTGCCTGTTCCTGTATATGGATGATCTACAAGTTCTTCCAATAAAGTATATAATTTGAGAATTATAGCCTTGTTTCCTGTCGATTTTAAATCCTTAATATCTTCTAGTGCATTGTCAGAAATGACTAAGGTGTATGTCATATTTCAAGCAATTTTTTTAATTCTTTTTTGCTTGATATTTTTGTAATTTTCCCTTCTTTTATTTGTTCGATTGATTGGGCAATCCTCTCTACCATTGTGGGGGTAAAATATAGATCATCTTCGAGAACCGGAGTTAGAGTGTATGATTTATCTTTTCCTCGTTGAACAATAATCTGCTCTCCATTATCGATTTTCTCAAAGTATTTTTTTTGGTTTTGTCGAAATTCTCTACTACTAATGACTTGCATAATAAAATATATTTTACGTGTACCAATATGGTACAAATATACTTTTATTTATCAAAATGACAAAATTTGGGAGACCTTGGCAAGGGTTGTGGACCTTGCAAGCGTTTGTGAACGGGAGAGGGGACCTTGGCAAGGGTTGTGGAAAATATGTCAATTTGTAAAACAAAACTATGTTATTATGTAAAGTATTATTATAATAATTTGTAAAGTGGCCTGTTTTTTTTATCTTTATTCAAATTTTAATCGATGAGATATTTTCCAAGAATTGTTGAACAGGAAATTGAGAGCAAGTTGCGGGCTTCGG
>JAUYTB010000332.1 GCA_030695305.1 Bacteroidales bacterium | reverse complement strand
ATTATTTATTCATTGGCATTCAATAATATACAACCTAAATAACTACACTTTTATTGTTTGAAATATGTTTAACCTTACCACACCCATAAAAATAAATATACTCTTGATAAACTGAGTCTTATGTTGTTTAATTTTTTATTAATTATTTAATGATTACATCTGACTGAAATTGATTGAGTTGATTATTTCCCACATTTGCTCATTGCATCTCAATATGACATTTAAAGAAACTAAATAAATAGTTCTATTTAAGTCACCCATTTCTTGTGAAACAGATTCCTCTCACTTTGTAAAATTAACTTTTGTGATTGATCTCTTTAGTGCGCAAGATGCAAGTATATCTATATTTATAGCTTGCAAATTCATGACCTATTGAAATATTGAAGATTTAACTCATTTATATTGTGTTTGTTATAGTGGTTGGTTCAGAATCCAGCTGGATCACTAGACAAATAGCTGTCAATAAATTGATTGACAGCTATTTGTATTATTATTCAAATGTTTTGAATTTGTTCCAAATATCTCCTGTTTCAAATTGACCTACGTGTGTTGTCTTGAAGAATAAAAAAAGTTATTGATTAAGATTAATAATTCAATGCTCCCCAAAAAACGAATAAAGGATTTACCGGGCTTCTATTATTTGAACTTTAAACTTTCAGGAATCTCGTATCTCTCTCTAACTTCTCTAAACTCCTTCTCCTTTAGTGGCCCTAAAACAAGGCGGTTTTTCTTAATGATTAACCAAAAGTAGGTTGTATCTGCCCCTAATTCGTAATTATAATTCTTTTCATACAAAATATCTTGGGGTAATTTAGGCCGTTGCTTAGCTATTATGAAGTTTTTATCATAATCAAAAGCAATGACAGTTGATGGAACTTCTCCCCCTTTGGGCTCTTTGGAAAGAATATCTTTTAAATCTCCTCCTTCATTTCTGAAAAAATATCCCCCTCCCAAATTTTCTGTATAATCGCTTGTACAACATTGCAATATTAAAGCAATACAGAATACCATAAACCACTTATATGCTTTCATATAGAATTACTTAATTGCGAATACAAATTCAAATTACAAACATAGGAATTTGCAGTTCTCATGCCCAACTTCTTTGTCTTACACGTCCAGATTCATTTTGTATTACCAAAAACTTAGATTCAGCCTCTTTAAAGTTCAAAAGGAACTGCTTCTTTAAACTCTTTGAAAAAATCTATCCTTTCGGGAATTTCATTTCCTATAATATTTCCTTTAAAATCAATGAAGTAGCTTATTTCATAATCTAGCAGCATATCTTCATCTGATTTTACATTTTCTATTCCTGACTTATAAGAATATTTAGTTTCCAAAACTTTTATCTTATCCGTTTCAAATTCATAGATTATTGTAGCTTGTCCGGTTTCCCCATAAATACTTGTAACGCTTCTTGTTATTTTACCGTTCACGTAATTTACTTTCGTTCCTGCACCCTCTGTACTAATTCCCTCTATTTCATATGCAATTAACGTGTCTTTTACTACTTTGCAAAAATCGGATTGGTTATTTACATTCCCCTTTTCTTTTTTGTGGGAAAAATTGCACGATACAATTAAAAAAAATAAACAGACTATTATATACTTCATCATTTTCTTACGGTTTTAAAATTGGAAGTCCTTTTTTGTCTTTTGGTAATGCTCTCAATTCTTTCAAGCTGTTCCTAAACATATTCTCAAAGTGGAGGTGTAGCCGTTGTTGGAGAGAGTGTCTGCAACAACAGATGCCTTGGTGCCGTCGGATAGCCAGATGTAACGAGCTTTACTCACTGATCCCTGATTTACAGTTTACGGTAAGTTAATTAGATTGTATTGCATTTGCAAATTCTTCCTACCGTCACCCGCCATGTTACCGTTGCTATCATATGTGTATGCAGCGCTGACACTGCCTGTAATGGAGGTGATTCTGTTACC
>JAUYTB010000009.1 GCA_030695305.1 Bacteroidales bacterium | reverse complement strand
GCTTTTTCTTTGGCTTTTACCAGTTCGACATTAGTCTTACATAATTTCTCATTTATTGATTCAAATTCATCAATTTTCTTTCTCAGTTTAACTTCTGCATTTTTAATTTTTTGGATGTCTGTAACAAAAGACAAGAACATGTTATTTCCCGGTAGTTGAACCGCTTCCAATATAACATAAAGTGTAGATTTATCTTTACAAAGCATTTTTATCTCAACTTTAAGAGAGCCCTTTTTACACAATTGACTAAAGCCTTGCAGACCCTTTTCAATTTCATCTTCAGGTAGTAGATCAATAATACTCCTCGTTAGAAGTTCTTCCCGAGTATAACCTACCATCTCATAAGCAGCAGGGTTGCAATCAAAATATTTTCCTGTTTTATCTACAACAAAAACCCCAACGGGTGAGTGCTCAATGTATGAGTAAAATTTCTCTTTGCTCTCCTTTAGTTTCTGGTCTAGCTCTTTACGTTTATCAATTTGATGAACCAGTTCTTTATTAAGAATGATTAGCTCTGATGCCAGCTTTGCTTTCACCTTAGCCAAATTCAGCTCTTTGTTTGCAATAACTATCTCTGCTGCACGTTTTGCTTTTTCTACGTTGGTAATGACCAACTCTGCTGCACGTTTTGCTCTCACAACACTGGCAATAATTAACTCTGCTGCACGTTTTGCTTTTTTTGCATTTTGATAAACTACCCCTTCGCTTGTGATACCAAATTCTGCGGCTCCTCTTACTTTCTCTACGTTAGCAATTATTAACTCCGATGAACGCTTTGCCTCTTTTATGTTGGCAATTAATAATGTTGCCTCACGTTTTGCTGACTCGGCCTCTTCAATGATTAACTCCGATGTCGGCTTTTTGATAGAAATGATTAGCTCTGCTGCACGTTTTGCTCTCTCTATATTGGCAATTAACAACTCTGCCGAATGTTTCGTGATTTTTGCATTAACAATGACTAACTCTGCCGCATGTCCATTGCCATCCATAATTAATTCATTTGCCTGTTTTGCTCTCTTTGCATCAGCAATAATTAGTTCTGAATGACGCTTTGCTCTCTCTGCATTAGCAATTACTAATTCTGCCTGACGTTTTGCTTTTTTGGCTTTAGCAATAACTAACCTAGCTGCGCACTCCGTTTTCTTTTCGTTTGCAATTATTAACTCAAAAGCGCGTTCTGCTTTCTCTGCCTTAGCAATAATTAAATCGTCTGCACGTTTTTCATTCTCATCGCTAGCAATGACATTTTTATTTACCCCTTTACTCATAACAAATTTACTAAGTTGCAAATGGATGTATCTCTGTCACTTATGGTTGTTCATCAATGATTTTCGTATCTTTATAATATCCGCAAAGCAAAACTAAAACTTTAAACCCTATGAATTGTTACACAGTTCCAGAAATAAGTTACACTATTTTCACAATAGAAAATGGCAATACTATAATGAGTGCTCCTATTTATTTGCAAATTTGATTAACTCCGAATTAAACTTGTCTCTCTCCTCAAGAAAGATGCTGTGACCTCCTTTTTCAAAGGAGACAAGTTGCGAATTTAATATTGCCTGCTTCATCTGTTCGGCTAAGTCAAATGAGCATATTTTATCTTTTTTGCCATGCATAATCATTGTAGGAATTGTAATCCTCTTTAAATCGGGCCTAAGGTCAGTATCACGTAAAGCAATTAAAGACTGTGATGTTGCATAAGAGGATGCACTTAAACCTATTCCATTCAACCAACTTATGACTCCTTTACTTAAAGAGGTTTCGCTAGCAGAGAAAATTTTTGCAAAATTGTATAATAGCTGTGGCCTGTCTTTATAATTCAACTCTATTAACTCATCAACTGCGCTTTTTGGTAAATTATATTTGAAATTTTTGCGTTGTGTCCATATCGGGGCTGCGGCACCGCATAATACCAATTTAGACACATGAGCTCCATTATATTTTGAAATATAGCGTATTGCAATAGATCCTCCCATAGAAAAGCCAACTAAAACAGCATCATTTATATCAAGGGTGCTCAAAACTTTCTTAATATCTCCTGCAAAAACATCATAATCATATACTCCGTAAGGTTTATCTGACTTCCCAAAACCCCGCAGGGTGATACCTATAGCCCTAAAGTTGTTATTAATTAGTGTGCTGTATTGGTATTCATACATTTCGTCACTTAACGGCCAACCGTGTATCAGTACTATTGGTCTTCCATCACCTGCATCTGTAATATGAAGACGAACATTAGGTTCTACCTCTATATACTCTGCTCGGATCGATTCTGGTTTTAATAAACTCTTTTCCATTTTATCTCTGTTTTATTAATAATAGAAATTTGGTAAGCTGGGTGTTGAACTCTTTTGAGTTTTCCATATTGCTCATATGCCCGGCATGGTCAATAATATGAATAATTGACTCTTTTATTTTTTTATGCATATACATTGCCACCTCCACAGGTGTTATTTCATCTTCTTTTCCCACCATAATAAGCACCGGCACCTTTATTTCATGCAGTTTACTGCAGGTTTCTTTACGATTTGCTAATGCATGCAAGGTTTTGAAGAGTGACTTTACAGGCGTTCTCATTATCATATCCTTCACAAAAGATACCTCTTTTGAGTACTTTGAAAAAGATATTGGAGCAAAAAGCTTTTTCAGACTCTCATCGGCATATTGTTCCAACCCATTTAGTTTTATATTTTCAATGCTCTTCATCCGTTTTTCCTTTGCTTCTGGTGAATCGTTTGAGCAACCTGTGTCACATAAAAGAATCGCATTAAACCGGTCTGGATAGTTTAAAACAGCATTCAAAGCAATGTATCCTCCCATGGAAAAGCCACATAAAGTGATTTTGTCTAGCTTAAGTGCATCCATAAAACTGATCAAATCATTTGCAAAAAATTCAATTGATAACTCATTATCGCCTTCATCTGAACCTCCATGCCCTCGAAGGTCATATGCAATTACACGGTAATCTCGCTTTAAATCTGTTATTTGTATGTTCCACATCTCTTTATTAAGCGGAAAGCCGTGGATAAAAATAATTGTCGGGTTATTTATAGATCCTTCGTCAATATAACTAACGGAGTGATTCTTGATAATTACCGTGAGATATTTTTTTTGGAGATTCTCTAAAGATGTCATAATACATAATTTTATAACGGACTCAGCAACTGTTGACATTTTGTCTTTTGCAAAGTCCGTAAAGGGGAAACCAAATTTTGGGATATTTTTAACGAAAAGTGTTATATGATTTAAGAAAAGTTAAGGGGATAAAGATGGTTGAAACAATTGTATATGAGTTGGGAATTATACAATTCTCCCTTCTTTATATGTTGGGCCAGGCAGATGTTGTTTTAATGATAACATCTAAAATTTCGGGATCATTCTTGAAATACCAATTTAGCGTTTGATATGTAGTAGTTGCATCACTTGAGCAATGAAAGAATATAATAGATTTTACACCCGGATATCTTGATGGAAAATCACTGAGTGCCCCTTTAAACCATTTAGCCCTATCGCCGCCAACGGCAAGCGAACCAAACTCAGAAATAATGATGGGTTTGTTATATTTTGCCAGCAATTCATAGTGTTTGGCAAATATTTCATCAAAAGTCCACCACTTGCTCCAAGGGGCAACTGTTCCATAATTGAGAGTTCCCACTCCAATCCAGTCTACATAGTCCTCACCCGGATAGTATTCATCAAACATTTGGTAAGCAGGGTGCGGCGACCATATCCATATTACATTGTCGGCACCTATAGCTCTGAAACGATCAACTACATGCTTCCATGCCGCAATAAAATCTTCTGGCAAATTGTTCTGAGGACCCCATGGGTAGCGGTAAGGATCGTTCATCTCGTGAGCAAAACGTAAAAATATTATCTTATTAAACAACTTAGCCTCCATTGCCCATCTGTCAATATAGATATCGTATACACCCCTGGCAATAGCTTTTAATCCCTCCTTATCACGCACTTCGGGATTAGGCAAGCCTGGCATTGTCTCTTTATCAAAGTCTGTAAGCCATGGTTCCCAAGTAACAATTGGTAGAGATCCAATATTATATATGGCATTTAATTCTGTAGAAGGAAATCGTTGATCGCGATTGCTTCCCCATGCTGTATATATTTGTATTAGAGGAAAAACTGTTTTTAATGAGTCCTCAAGCTCTGCAATGGCATGAAAAGTGTCTGATGTTTTGTCGTCGTATGCTCCCAATAGAACTTTATCCGGAAATAGTAACATATTTTTGGACTCTCTATAGTTATCAAACCACTTCAACTCTATTGATCTCGATTTTTCACGTCTCCCCAGAATAAATTTGTTCTCTATTAGTGAGATACCGGAACTAATTTTGGAAAAGAGATCATCTGCCGGGCCTGATGACTCTTTTCCAATAAAAGTAAGTCCTGCTACCAAAAGTGCTGCGAATACAAGCACAGTTACAATAGTTAAGATACGATATATAACCTTTTTCATTTCTCTATCCTTAATTTATTTTTTAAAAAACTTAGGTTTACGCTATTCCAAGGATCTTCTGCTTTTAGCATTAGAGACTCTATTACTGAATAAATTGCTCCTAATGCAAGTAAAAAAGGAACTGTTGCAAATGCTATCATACCATATGCCCTCTCACTTGTTGATACCAGCATTACATCCGAAAGTAAATAGCGTCTCACATAAATTGTATATGAAATGGTAATCAAAAAAATCACAATATAAACTAAAACAGGTTTGGCAAAAGGTGACATTTTGCTAATTACAGCTTGTTTGGCAGTTGGTATGTAAGGGATATCTTTGTTAATTAAAGACAATACCATTCCTGTAAAAAAAACAGGCCAGCAGGCAAACTTTTGTACCATCCCCCTTAAGTGAAGGCCACTCTCTGCTGCAGGATGGCACAACCATCGTTGCACAAAGAGATAGATCCAAACCGAAAAAATTAGCACCGGCATACCTTGCAATGTAAATTCAATGAAATACATTTTGGCGGGGACGATACCAAACCACAAATAAAAGAATGGAATGATTAAATAAAAAAGTGTTGTAAGCCCTTCCAGATAGTAGGTCCCTATAGTTATGTAAGAAACTTTTTGCCAAAAACTCAATTTTTTAAAAAGAGTGGGAACTTCTGAGAAAAGAACCTCATGAACACCTCTTGCCCATTTAAGTTGTTGTTTGCAAAAAGAGCCGAAATCTTCGGGAACTAAGCCACGGCTAACGATTATAGGATTATAAACCGATTTCCATCCGGCTGCGTGAATACGAATCGCAGTTACAAGGTCTTCGGCCAAACCAATTCCGTGACCACCTATTGACTCAAGCGCTTTTCTTCTGAATGTGCAATTTGCGCCAATGGCCACGCTGCAATTATAACCGTGTAAACTCATCTGAGTTGGCCCATAAAAGGTGTATGTCTGCTCTGCGGCGGCTCTGGCCGTAAATGATCTGTATTGATTGTAATAAGCTTGAGATACTTGCACATACCCAACTTGTCTGTCATCAAAAAACCCCAGCACCTCATCCAGAAAATTGGGAAAGGGGATATGGTCGGGATCTAACACAAGAATGAACTCCTCATCTGTCATAGAAAGTGCCTTGTTTATTTTTCCGGCTTTTGCTCCTGGCAGACCAACAAGATTAAGCCACACAGCTCCGTACTTTTCGGCAACTTCACGAAAACGCAAATCCTGTGTGTCATCCAGCAAGTATGTTATATGAGGGTATGAAATATTGGCACAAGCCTCCAGCGTTTTTTCAAACATCGATAGTGGTTCTCCGGGAGAACTGGTCGTGAATATTGCAACTCGTAAACCTTTAGGAGCAGCTTTCCTGAAAGGTTTTCTAATGCCCAGATAATTAACCCATACAAGGATAATGCGTAGCATGCCATACCAAAAAACAACTGAGAGGATTATATATAAGATCAGATTGCCAACATGCTCCTCTCTAAACCACCAATTAGCCAGTCGAATAATGGAAACAATACCGGCCACAACCAATGCGCCAAGAAAATACATTTCGATTTTTAAAGGCTCCTTGGACTCGCGAAATGTCCATAAATCTTTAGTATAATCTTTTATCATTCCAGAAATTCATTTTTAAGCTTGCACTTAAAGTATGACTATCATACCAAATCGTTTTAAAATAGATATATTCGGCACTAAGTAATATTTTCTTTGACAATCTCAAGTTTAATGCGCTCTTTAAATCAAGCGGAATGTACTTGGTAGTTGTAAATACTTTTATTAGCCCTCCTGTTTGAGTGCTGCTGGTTGGAAGTAGCGGATTGCCATGCCCTGTAGCTCCCGTCTCTCCTTCTACAAACTCCGGATAATCTATTTTTGAAAACACTCCTACATTGGCGTTAAATGAAATTGTTACAGCAGAGCCTAGTCTTAAATCACTTTTAGCCAATAAAGAGTTAACAATTTGTCTCTGCGGTGTAAAGTAAGGATCGTATACTCCCGGATTTCCCGGCACAAACCTGTTCTCTTTTGACCATGCCGATAAAAATGCATACCCGATATCCAGTTGAAATGCTGATGTGGTTACAATAGGATATAGAGTCCACACGCTAAACCACTGCACATAATTATTGTCTTCAAATTGCTGGTGTCTGAATGTCACTTTCCCTTTAAATTTCGCCCCTGTTTCCCTGCCTACTGATGCAGTATAATTTGTTTGCATAATGTTACTTGTCAAACTTCTGAGCGTATATAGATAAGGTGACCTGTCAATATTGCCGGCTATTTCAAAATTATTTGAGATATTTTGTCTTATCTCAATGCCTGCCGTATAGGGAATTTGGGTGGTCCAAGAATTTTGAAACACTCCCAACCGCATTGAAACTACTGTTTTACTTTTTGGAAATGCTGTCTTGTTATAGAATTCAAAATGTCGCCCATTTAATTTTTCACTAAATAATCTGTTTTGGAATAGAATTCCCGGTTGAAGCCAAGCAGAATGATAAAACCCGGACTCTAAGCTTGTTTGTGTTGATTCCAGTGGTTGTGAATCGCTATATTTTGAAAACCCAATCTTAAGATAAGGCGAAGTACTTTGACGCACCTCATTAATAAAATCTGTCACCTCTTGATTAGATGGATGCTTTTTATTTGCAACACTCAAATAATGCATAAACACTATCGGCCTTTTACCCTGCCAGTAGGCGATTTTTCCTAACATTAAGTTTGCCTCTACACTCTCCGGCTCCGATTTAAGGTACTTATCTAAAAAGCTCTTAGCTTCATCTAGTTGACTCAATTCAAAAAGAACTCTTCCATAGTCAAGATTTAAAATATGAAGATGTGGGTTTCTTTCTATTGATGCCCTAAAGTAACTATGTGTTGCCTCAAAATCTTTAGACCAGTAAAGCGCCTGGCCATGTAGGCGAATTACATGAACATTATCCGGATAGGATTTCTCGCAAGACCTTAATATCAAAATGGCCTTACTGATGCTATTCTCGTTCATTAGCTGCCTGGCTGTTTCCAAAGAGTCGTAGAGACCTTGCGTTTGGGATAAAGCCAGCTGATTAATCAAAAAAGATGCAATAAATATAACAATTCCGCTTCTCATATTTAGCTGTACTACTTAATAACATTCAAAAACACAATAAACATCAGCTTGGCCATCTGTAAATTACTACTAAATTTGCAATTGTACAAGATATTAGTATCTAGTTTTTAGCACTATCTCACCTAGGTCTTTAATTTCGTCTTGTGTTGTAAATATAACTCTTCCTTTTTTTGAAATCACTTCCCAGGCGATTGTGCTGGTAATATCGTCAATTGAATTTGGAATCGTTGGGTCATCCACTAAATCAAATGTACGTTGGTCTATCATTACTACCGATTGTGAAAAATCCTGGTGAACGATAAGTAAGTCGCCACGTCCATCAATTGAAGCTTGATATATCTCCTGCAAGTCTGTCAAAACTTTCCCATGAGCTACAGCTTCCTGCATTTCGCCAATTGCTTCTCTCCTGCTTTGTTTTTGTTGCTCTTTTACAAGTTCCCAAGACTGTTTTGCTATATAATGTGGTGCAGTATTGTTATAGTCGATATTGACATAACCTAAATATGCACCCGGTTTGTCGGCAACTTGCATCAAGCGGCTGTAATTATCTTCTGTGCACACAACAGCACACGTAAAGCCGGTATCGTTATGAACCTTTACCAGGGCTTTATCAACCTTGTTAAGAAACTCACGAATCAGATTATCCAGGTGATTTGAGTCGCTTCTTCTTGCCGATTCAGTCTCGAAGTGAGAATTTTCTGTAAAAGGGAAATCGTCATTGTTTATCTCAGCTATAATAGAGTCATTGATCGCTACATATAAACTCACTCCACCCTGTGAAAGTAGCATTACAAGATACTCCTGAGTTCGGTTGTAGGCCTTTATCATAGTTCGTAAAGAGAACCTGTCGCCAACATGCACTTCGTTTTCCCTTGCGGGCCATGGTAACCGGATTACCTCTTCTGTCTCCTGTGAAAGGAAAATGTGTAAGCTATCTAAATTATAGTTTACATCTATCTTATCGGCAACCGTTTGTATTTTTTCTAAAAGTTCCGATGCATCTCTTTTTCCAAATTCGCCGATTACACGTTCTTCTGCCTCTCTAAGGAGTTTTTTCAGGAGAATCTCATCCTGTGTGCTGTCAGGATGTGTCCTGTGTGTGTTTAGCGAAATGGTTACACTCGGTTGGCTCTTTTCATTTGCCAATGCACTAATTTTTTCTTTAATCATTGTAATTCGTTTTATACCCAGATTATTATGAATTATAGCTTATAAAACCCGTGATGGGA